>NZ_JBIXJM010000169.1:0-9978 GCF_044752445.1 Wolbachia endosymbiont of Drosophila barbarae
TGTAATATGGATGTTTTTAATGGATGGTTTGAGCAATTTTTGACACCGATCTTGGAACCTGGACAGACTGTCATTCTTGACAATGCTACTTTTCATAAGTCTGATAAGATTATCGAGCTTGCTAAAGGGGTTGGTGCAGAAATTTTGTATCTGCCGCCTTATTCTCCAGATTTCAACAAAATTGAGCATCATTGGTTTGCTATAAAAAACAGAGCCAGGAAAAACATTCCTCTATTCGAATCCTTTCGTCGTGCTGTTGATTCTGCCTTCCTATGACCTGTTCGGACTATTATGAGAAATGCTATACTATGCTTCTCCTTAAATTGACCATTTACCCTAAACGCTATTAGCTTCCTTAAAATTTACATTAATGCCTATTTTGCCTAAACTGAAGCGTCTTTTCCAATTTTTTCTAGCATCAACTCAGCAGCTTTTTGTTCAGCAATCTTTTTACTAGAAGCGCATGCAGAAACTTTACCATAATCTTCTATGCAAACTGATATAGTAAATTCAGGATTGTGCGCTGGTCCAGTTTGTTTTACAAGCTCATACTCTGGTAAAGGCAATTTGTTTTTCTGAGTCCACTCTTGCAGTGAGGTTTTAGGATCTTGAGGGGGGTCAAGCATGCCTTTAGCTAGCTTTTCCCAATATTGGATAATAAATTTTTCAACATTTTCAAGCCCGCCATCAATATAAATTGCACCTATTAGTGCTTCAAGCGAGTTTTCTAAATTTTTTAAGTTACATCTCCCTCCATTGCAGCGTTCACTATTATTCATGATGATAAAGCTGCCTAATTTTATTTCTTTAGCAACATTAGCAATGGTGTTGCCACAAACTAAATCCGTCTTTCTTTTTGCCAATGCTCCTTCTTTTTCTTCAGGAAATAGTTTAAACAGTGTGGCAGATACAACCATATTCAAAACACTATCGCCCAAAAACTCTAGTCTTTCGTAGCTTACAATCTGGTTTTTGCTATTCCTTTTATTTACGCTTGGGTGAGTTAGTGCCTCTTCTAATATTGCATAATTTGTAAATTTATAATCAATGATCTTAGATATTGCATCATTCAAACTCTTCATACCCATTATTTAAAAGAATAACACTTCCTACCACACCTTTATACCAAAGAATTAGTTTTGTTTTATTAAAATAATACCAACAACTTCCAAAATATACAGTTTAATAGACTTCTTGCATAACCATTATTTGAATAATGATTCATCGATGTTATTCCAGTGTCGGCTACTTAGGTGACAGAGAAGATGCTTAATGTATACAACCCACCACCTCACTAATGTTACTAAATCCATCTCTCCTTATTAGTTCTGCAAGTTCTAGATTAATTTTGTTTACAACTTGAGGTCCGTGGTATATGAGAGCAGTGTACAACTGCACCAAAGAAGCTCCTGCCTTTATTTTTTTATATGCATCAGCACCACTTGAGATTCCTCCGCATCCTACCAACAATATTTTGCCCTTAGTAAGTTTGTACATATCGCTCAATAACTCGGTTGAAAGTTTAAACAGCGGTTTGCCACTCAACCCACCACTCTCGTTGTGGTGGGAATGTAAGTTATTCCGACTGATCGTAGTGTTGCTCACTGTTAATCCGTCAATCTTATATTCCAACGCAAGCTCAGCGATATTTTCTTTCGTTTGCTGATCTATATCTGGTGAGATTTTTAATATTATTGGTATGGATTTAGAATTATCAATTGATTTCCGGGTTAGAGTTACGGATTTCAACAATTCCGATAATTCTTGCTTATTGTGCAGATTGCGTAAATTAGGCGTGTTTGGGGATGAGATGTTCAGCACTATATAATTGCTTTTTCCATATACTATCTTTATTAAGTCAACATAATCGCTGATTTGGTCCTTTGATGTACTGTTTTTTCCTATGTTGATGCCAAAAATGCAATCATCAAGCTTGGTTTTATCTATTTGTTTAAGAAAGTAGTCTATTCCTTTATTGTTAAATCCCAATCTGTTAATTACCCCTTGATCTTTAATTAACCGAAAAATTCTTGGTTTTTTGTTTCCATATTGTGGATTACGAGTTACAGTACCAGTTTCAATAAATCCAAAACCAAATGAAAGCATAGGCCTTATAACTTCTGCATTCTTGTCAAAACCTGCAGCCAGACCCACGGGGCTTCTGAGCTTATTACCAAAAAAATTCACACTCAAAGATTCTGGTAGCTCTATAGGATTCTTATAAGGTATTTTCTTTAATGCCATAATTGCCAAAGAGTGAGCAACTTCGGGCGGCAGTAAAAACAATAAATCACGTA
Source organism: Wolbachia endosymbiont of Drosophila barbarae (assembly GCF_044752445.1). Taxonomy (NCBI): domain Bacteria; kingdom Pseudomonadati; phylum Pseudomonadota; class Alphaproteobacteria; order Rickettsiales; family Anaplasmataceae; genus Wolbachia; species Wolbachia endosymbiont of Drosophila barbarae. The sequence continues at coordinate 2,298 of NZ_JBIXJM010000169.1, forward strand.
ATATCATTTTGTAAAACACTTTGCTTATTTTTAGTTTATTTTTTACCATGAAACGCTATAAGAGTATAACCATAACTTGAAAAGAAATTGATTTTACTTATGAATAATTTTCTCTATAGGTTACACACTTAAAGCTACTGTTGAATTGAGCAACTTTTACAAGATATAGAAAATGAAAGAGGCCGGGACCGGAATTGAACCGGTATAAAAGGATTTGCAGTCCTCTGCATAAGCCATTCTGCCACCCAGCCGTTTTTTATGTGTAGATATCCATTATATCTTTTAGCATAGATAAAGCTTCCTCCCTTTTGCGTTGGAAAGTGTTACGTCCAATGATTGAACCATTACCACCACCCTGCTTAATTTCTTTCGCTTCATTGCATATGTCATTCACTGATTTCGACTCGCCACCAGAAAAAACTACTATTCTTTTTCCTGCAAAACAAGATCTTTTAACATATTCAATTCTTTTAGGTAATGATTCAATATTTTCTGTTTCTATTTTCTCCCTTTCCAAATATTTAGTTGGAAGTTTTACTTTTATTATATTAGCGCCAAGCAAAGCTGCCATGTGTGCAGCATAGGCAATAACATCAACCGCTGTTTCACCTTCTTTGGAAATTCCTTCACCGCGTGAATAAGACCATAACACTACTGCAAGCCCATAAGATTTGGCTTCAGCTACGATTTCACGGGCTTCTTCCATCATATCGAAACACTTAGCAGAACCAGGATATATAGTAAATCCAACAGCCAAGCAGCCCAAACGCAGTGCATCTTTCACAGAAGAGGTTATTGCTTGATCAGAAGTCAGATTCTTCGAATGTAAGGAGTTGGAACTATTAAGTTTCAAAATAAGTGGGAGCATTCCAGCATAAGTTGAAGCACCAGCTTCAATCATACCAAGTGGAGCAGCATATGCACTTACTCCCGAATCAACTGCAAGCTGAAAATGATAATGTGGGTCATAAGCATCAGGGTTAACTTCAAAACTTTTTATTGGCCCGTGTTCAAACCCTTGGTCTACAGGGAGAATTACTAATTTGCCAGTGCCGCCAAGCTTTCCATGCATGAGAATACGAGTAAGATTTGCTTTTACCCCAGGGTTTTCACTTTCGTAGTAGCTTAGGACTTGTTTTACTTTATCACTTATCACTATAATTCAAATTGAATTTAAGTTATAGATTGTAACAAAGATGAAGTTCAATACAAGGATTTTAAACTATATCAAAAGCAATTTTATTTTCTACTTTATTCATATAGATTCTTAATTTCTTTCCTTTTATTAATTTACGATTCAGTATTTCTTCCGCTAAGTAACTTTTTATCTCTTTTTCAATAAGTCTCTCTATCGGACGTGCTCCCATTTCCTTACTATAACCCATTTGTACAAGATAAGATTTCACTTCATCCTCTACCAAGCAGTTTATGCCTTTTTGCGTCAGCTGCTTTTTCAGTTCCTGAATAAATTTATCTACAATATGCAGAATTATATCCGCATTTAAGTCAGAAAAAGAAATAATCGCATCAAGACGATTACGAAATTCAGGGCTAAAAACCTGTTCTATCGCTTTTTCACTATCACCAGTGTTAAATTTTTTATGCCCAAAGCCAACAAAACTTTTGCTGCGTTCAGCTGCTCCTGCATTAGTTGTCATAATTAAGATTATATTGGAAAAGTTAACTTTACGTCCGTAAGTGTCTGTAACGCAACCATAATCCATAATTTGTAGCAATATATTATAGATATCGCTATGAGCCTTTTCAATTTCGTCAAGCAGCACAACACTATATTGATTATTAGATACAGACTCTGTGAGTAATCCACCCTGATCATAACCTACATATCCAGGAGGAGAACCAATCATCCTTGATATCGTATGAGACTCAATATATTCGGACATATCAAAGCGTATAAGATTCATGCCCATGCTTTCTGCTAATTGTTTTGCTAGCTCGGTTTTACCAACACCGGTTGGCCCTGCAAAAAGATAATTTGCTAAAGGCTTATTGTAATTTCTCAACCCAGATTTAGCAATTTTAATAGAATTAACAAGAGATTCTATTGCCTGCTCTTGGCCAAAAATCACCTTCTCTAGATTAGCTTTTAAAGACTTTACTTTCTGCAAATCATCAGATTCAGATCCGCAAGGCACATTTGTAATTCTAGTAATGGTATTCTTAATATCTCTACTATTTACAATTTTACCCCTGTTTCTTAGCAATTTACAATATGCCCCTGCCTCATCAATAACATCAACCGCTTTATCAGGTAATATTCGCCCAGTAATATACTTATGCGAAAGTTCAGCCGCAGACCTAATGGCATTCTTTGTATAATATACTCCATGATACCCTTCATAGTAGTGCTTTATACCATCTAGTATCTTTATCGTTTCGTTAACAGAAGATTCCTTAACATTAATTTTTTGAAACCTCCTCGCTAATGCTTTATCTTTTTCAAAACTATTGCTGTATTCTCTATATGTAGTTGCACCTATACAACGCAGTGTACCTCTTGCAAGCGCAGGTTTGAGTAGGTTACCTGCATCAAGAAAGCTACCACTTGTAGAACCTGCTCCAATGATAGTGTGTATTTCGTCAATAAAAAGGATAGCACCTGGTTTTGCCTCAATCGCTTTTATTATAGATTTTATTCTCTCTTCAAAATCACCTCTATAGCGTGTCCCTGCAAGGAGTGACCCTAAATCCAAAGCATAAATTATACTGGACCTGAGCGCACTTGGAACACTGTTTTCAATGATTTTGAGTACCAAACCCTCAACTATTGTGGTTTTGCCAACACCTGGATCTCCAACATATAAAGGGTTGTTTTTTCTACGCCTCAATAATATTTCTATAGTGCGATTTAATTCATAATCACGACCAATAACATAATCTATTTTTTTGCTTCTTGCATAGTCATTTAAATTTTTACAATAACTTTGTAGAATTTCCTCATCTTTTAGTAGCTCACCTTTATTTACTGTAGTAGGAGCATCATTATTTTTATCAAGTTTTACTTTATGATTAGTGGTGTATTCATCTATATCGTTAGAGTATTTCATGTTAGATATGTGGTAAATCAAATTGGAATCTTTCGCACTTTGTTTCTGCAATAGATCTTCAACGTATAAATCTTGCCCAGACAAAATTTCTACTAGAACACTTGCTCCATTTATTTCTTTTTTCCCCAAGCTATGAGCCCGTATTATTGCTCTGTGTATTATGCATTGAAACATTGAGCTAGGTTTAACTCCACTGATAATCAATTCAGAACTGCTTTGTAAAAACCCTTTTATATTATTATTATAATCATTAGCCTTAATATTGCATCTTGATAGAATGTTATCCATACTGATGATTTCATCGGCTCTGATATTACATCTTGATAAAACGTAATTTACATCCACGTCTTTAGTTAACGCCAGCAATAAATGTTCTACTTTCGCATATTTAAGATTAAAATTAGAAGCAATGAATAGTGCTCTATTCAAACTTGCCTCTAAGTTTTTGGAAATCATCTCCTATTCTCTTTAAAAGTGGGAACTCATATATAATGAATAGCACACAATTATTAAAAAAATTGAAATCCAGCAGTTCGCTGTAGCCAATTTGAATCCCACTCTGGATCTACGTCATAGCACCGCAATATCTCAGCATAGATTCCGCTAATGAGTAGCGGAATGACGAGTTTTACGCTTATCAAATTGTAGGTAAATCCTATTTAATACGCTTTTTCTAGTACTCTGCTTTTCTTCTTAAATGCATTGATCTTTTTTCTACCGTATTTAGTCTTTAACGTACTTGGCCTTTTAAAGACCTTTTTGCTGTTACGTTTTTTAAATTGCACACTACAATCAAAATTTAGCTCTCCTTCTTTGTCTGCCAGTGCAGGCAGTCTTCTCTTATCTTGAGGTGTAACAAAAGATAGCGCATACCCTTCAGCTCCAGCGCGTGCAGTTCTACCTATACGATGAATATAGTCAGCTTGCGATTGTGGTGCATCATAATTGATAACATGTTGAATGTGGGGAATATCAAGGCCGCGAGAAGCAACATCTGTTGCAACCATGATTTGATTACGGCCACGACGGAAAGAATTAATGACCCTTTCGCGCTTGTGCTGCCTTAAATCACCATGAATTGCTAAAGCGCTATAGTCATCTTTGTGCAATCTGTTAGCTAGCTGATCCGCTCCTCGCTTTGTTTTGACAAAGATAATGATTGATCCTTCGCGCTGACATAGTTGTGTAACAAGCTTTTCATATTTTTCTGATTCTGATGCATAAACAATTTCTTGCTTAATTTTTACAGAAGTTGTAACCTCACAATCAACAGAAATACGTTCTGGTCGATTAAGGTACTTCTCAGCAAGTTTTACTATATCTCCAGGAAGAGTTGCAGAAAACATAAGAGTTTGCCTTATTTTAGGCAAATGCTTCATAATTTCTTCAATCTGAACTCCAAAGCCCATATCAAACATACGATCCGTTTCATCAAGCACAAGAACGCTAACATTGCGAGTAATCAAAGTTTTACGCTCAATATGGTCTATAATACGACCAGGAGTACCTATTACAATTTGTGGTTTTTTCTGAAGCTGATTTAGCTGCCTAAAAATAGGCTCACCACCAATCAACAAAGCGACCCTTAGTGCAGAATTTTGAGATAAGAGTTTTCTTATCTCATTTGTTACCTGATGCGCAAGCTCTCTGGTTGGCACGATGACTAAAGCTGAACCAGTGTTAGGCTCATTCAGCAACTTAGCAACCAACGGAATAGCAAATGCTAAAGTTTTTCCAGTCCCCGTTTGAGCAGATCCGAGAATATCTTTACCTTGTAGCGCTAAGGGAATCGCTTGTATTTGAATCGGAGTTGGGACGAAAAGATTATTTTTATCTAGAGCTTGTCTAAGCGAAGCTGGGAGACCCATCTCATGAAAATTATTCACAATACGTTAATCCTGTTAAAAGACTTCATAATAGATTAATCTTCCAATCTTAAATTTATTGCAGATTTTTTATCTTCTCCGTTTCTACCGCGCTCCTCTTTAACCTCATAACTCACCCTTTCTCCTTTTATTCCCTTCTCTTTATTCTCTCCTTTAAGTGCCTCAGGTCTTATTCCCGAACGTTCCAATGTGCTAATATGTACAAAAACGTCACCCCCTTTACCTTCTGGCTTGATGAAACCATAGCCTTTTTCGGCATTAAACCATTTTATATTACCAAATTCCATTTAAACAACTCCTAAATTATTAACTAACATTACTAATGTGATGAAAAACTTTGAAATTACGATTGAGAATGCTTTAAGCTTAGCTATTGAAACTAAACCTTTATACTCCACAGTCTATTCTTAACATTACATGACAATAATACACAATTGTTGTACTTGATGCAAATAAATTTTTTAATCGTTAAGCGAACCTGCAACCGTCATTTCGCTAACTTTAATCGTTGGTGAATTAAATTGCCCACAAAAAGTTAGATCATCTGCAACGACTAAATTGCTAAACATATCCTTCAAATTGCTAGCAATGGTAATCTCATGTATTGGATACGTTATTTTTCCATTTTCTATAAAAAATCCGGAAGCGCCTTGGCTGTAATCGCCATTGATTAAATTGACACCAAAACCAAATAAATCAGTTACATATATTCCCTCTTTCACTTCCTGAATTAATTCTTCAAACGATACATCACCATTCTCAATGTAGAGGTTACTAGCTGCAGGAATAACTGCAGCATTACTTGCACGAGTTGCACTTCCGGTTGTTTCTGAGTCTAATTTTCTAGCCGAGTATAAGTCTAAAATCCAATTTTGTAATATTCCGTTTTTTACAAATATATTTTTCTTGCTAGTTATCCCTTCTCCATCAAATGGTCTCGATGCTATGCCTCTTGGCAACAATGGATCATCGATAATATTAATTCTATCGTTGAAAATCTGAGCGTTTAAACTACCCCTCAAGAAAGAACTGTTGCTTATAATACTGCTCCCATTTATAGCAGAAGCAAAACTTTTTACTAGCCCTTTTGCTGCTCTTTTTTCAAAAATAACTGGAAATTTACCAATTTTCATTGTACGTGAATTCAATTGATCAACTGCTCTTTTTGCTGCTTCTTTTCCCATTAACTCTGGCAACTTTAAATCACTAAAATTACATGCTATATCATAATCGTAACCAACCTTCATTTCACTTTCTCTTCCAGCAACAACAGAGACCTGATTAGCAAAGGTTGATTTACTAAACGAGCCAATAAAACCAGAAACAGTCGATAATACTGTATTCACTAAAGCGTATGAAGAAGAGGCTCCTTCAGAATTAGTGATACTCTTATGTGCAAGGGCTGAATTTTCTGCAGCTTCAGCAATTTCTTTTAGGTTATCAACGGTTACAACATTATTATCTGAGATACTTAAATCTGCAGAAGAGATATAATTACTACCATTTACAGCAAAATTAATGCAAGGATCTTCTGGCGCATTCTTTGCCATTTCTACCACTTGGCTTACTGTATCACTCAGATTATTCAAATCGTTTGTAGAAATATACGCAGCTTTGTTTTTACCTGCTATAGCTCTGATTCCTACAGTGCAATTTTTAGATTGTGATATTTGCTCAATTTTTGATAGACGCTGAGAAACTGAAGTCTTATTAGTTTCATATATTGTAACTTCCGCATCTTGATTTTGCTTTTTTATTAGTTTAGTAATATCTGCTGCAATATTTAATATATTCATTTTCTATTCCTTAGATTTCTATAAAGATTCTGCACCACCTATAACTTCAATTAAATCAGTCGTAATCGCTGCTTGACGAGAACGATTATAAAGCAATGCTAATTTGTTCAGTATCTCTTTAGTGTTTCTGTTTGCTGATTCCATAGCAACCATTCTAGCACTATTCTCACTCGTTGCACTTTCAAGTAAAGCAGAGTAAAGAGCAATTACAACGTAATCTTCAACTAAAGATTTTAAAATAAATTCAATATTTTGTGGTTCATACTCATAGCCGTAATCTGTTGTTGGACCAGCCAGAGAGCTATCAATCAAGGATGAGTCTTTACTCCATGGTTTTATTGTTTCCAACATTGGTTTTTGCGTGAAGGTATTATAGAATTTACTATAAAAAACTTTAACTTTATCGTATTTACTTAAATCTATACCATCAACCAAAGCTTCTACGTGCTTTAACGTGATTCCCTTACTATTTTCAATTTTTAAGATACTTTTAGAGTCAAATCTATTTTTACCTACATCAAAAGCTTTTTTACCAAGAAATACAATATCTACTTTTTTGCCATTTGCGATTGACTTATTTACACGCTCTTGACTAAATTTGACAATAGAAGAGTTAAAGTTGCCGCACAAGCCACGATCAGACGCAATAATGAATACTAGGTAAGAACCGTCGTTACTGACATTTAGAATTTTTGCCAGTAATTCTTGATCAACTGATAGCATTAATGAAAAAATAATGTTATGCAGCTTAGATACATATAATTTTGAATTTAATAACTTCTTTTGGCTTTGTAACAACTTTGCTGCAGAAACCATTTGCATTATTTTCGTGGTTTTCTGTACAGACCTAATATTCTTAATTCTTAAGGATAATTCCTTTAAGCTCTTCATTTTGTATACAACCCTGATTTATTAAAATATATAACTGTTA
>NZ_JBIXJM010000170.1:0-5234 GCF_044752445.1 Wolbachia endosymbiont of Drosophila barbarae
TGTAATATGGATGTTTTTAATGGATGGTTTGAGCAATTTTTGACACCGATCTTGGAACCTGGACAGACTGTCATTCTTGACAATGCTACTTTTCATAAGTCTGATAAGATTATCGAGCTTGCTAAAGGGGTTGGTGCAGAAATTTTGTATCTGCCGCCTTATTCTCCAGATTTCAACAAAATTGAGCATCATTGGTTTGCTATAAAAAACAGAGCCAGGAAAAACATTCCTCTATTCGAATCCTTTCGTCGTGCTGTTGATTCTGCCTTCCTATGACCTGTTCGGACTATTATGAGAAATGCTATAATTTACCAAATAACAAGAAAGATACTCCTTTACATTCTGTTCTTAAAAAGGACAACATAGATATAAATGTATTGAACGCTCTACTGGGAGCAGAAGGAATCGATGTTAATATAAAAGATAAACTTGCAGAACAGACTCCTTTACATTGGGCCGTTGTAAAGGGCCATAAAGAGGCAGTAGAAGCCCTATTGGGAAAAGATGGAATCGATGTTAATATAGAAGATAAACATGGAAACACTCCTTTCAAATTAGCCACTGATGAAGGAATAAAAACTCTATTGCAACCAGCAGAAAAATCTGATGATGGTTCAGCGGGTGGATCATCGACAGATAGTGAAGGGGGTCAAGAGGAAGAAAAACGAGTAGGTGATGATACTGAACTACAATCAGATAATAGCAAAGAAGGGGAAAAAACCAGCACCACCAATGCAGAACGAGGAACTGATGTACAAGACAACGATGTAGGTCCTGTTGCTTCCACAGAACCTGCACAAACAGAAGAACAGCCGAGCTCTTTTTTTGGTAGTTTGTTTAGTATACTTATGAAGCCTTTTTCATTAATTGCATCATTTTTTGGTGGTTTTTTTTCATGGTTGTTTGGGTCTGACGAAGAAAAGTCTGACACACAACCTTATGATGATTCTTCTTCACCTGGGGTCGATCAATCAGTTGAACAAAATAATGGTGATCATAATGACCAGAGCAATGTGATTTGATAGTGATCTTCTACCGGAAAAGGTGTCATCCCAGTGTCAAGCACTGGGATGACACCGTCTTGGACGGAAAACTGGATTCCAGTGTCAAGTGCTGGAATGACATCCTCTCTAAGTAGCCTCCTTCTCCTGTTATCCCAGTGTCACGCACTGGGATCTCATTTTACTTTATGATGATGTCATGAAAGTAGCTGACATTGGGATCCAGAAGACTTAATTTCAACCAAATAATAAAGGCTAGATCCCAGTGTCACGCACTGGGATGACAAAAAAAGGAGCACTGGAATGACACCATCTTGGATGGAAATAACGTCACGCGCTGGAATGACAAAGAAGAGTGGGCTTTCATATGGTTATGCAAGAGGTTTACTGAATGCAACCTAACTTCTCACACACACATTTTACCACATGATCAGCGTTGATATTAAAATGCTCATAAAGTGTTTTATAAGGTGCTGATTCTCCGAAGCTTTTCATGCCAATAAATATACCGTTTGAACCTATGTATTTATGCCAACCCATTTCACTTCCGGCTTCAATTGCAACTTTAATGCTGTCATTATTTAATATTGCCGCTTTATATTCATCGCTTTGCTCGTCAAAAAGCCTCCAGCATGGCATAGAAACAATCCTTGTACCTATACCCTTTTCCTGCAATTTCTCCCTTGCTTCAACTGCAATTTCAACCTCGGACCCCGTAGCAAATATCGTCACTTTTAATTCTTTTGAACATTCACACAAAATATATGCACCAAACTTCGATAAATTAGCAGATTGATCGATATCAGAGTAGAACTTGCGCATGTAACTTACGTTTTGCCTTGAGAGCGCAAACAGTGCTGGAGATTCTTTCTTTTCGAGTGCAATGCTAACACACTCCAGAGTTTCAACTGCATCGGCTGGCCTAAAAACATATAGATTTGGTATAGCACGCAAAGAGGCTAAATGCTCTATTGGCTGATGAGTTGGGCCATCTTCTCCCACTCCAATTGAGTCGTGAGTCATGACATACATAACCTGCTGCTTCATCAGAGCTGAAAGACGTATAGCAGGACGACAATAGTCAGAAAATACCAAAAAAGTGCCGCCATAAGGAAGAATCGCGCCGTGAAGTGCCATACCATTCATACAAGCTGCCATAGCGTGTTCTCTCACTCCATAGTGGACATAAGAGCCACTATAATTATTGCTATTTATTACCTGCATGTGCTTATATTTAGTGCAATTTGACCCGGTAAGATCAGCAGAACCGCCGATTAATTCCGGCATATGTTGTGTTAAAAGTCCCATTACCATGCCGAAAGAAGAACGTGTAGCTTCGTTTGGCATTAGCTCACATATTTGTTTCTTCAGGTCAGCTAAAACACCAGCGATATTATCTGGTAGATGTTTATCTAACCGTCTTTGAAGTTCTGCATGATACCCTGTCATCCCAGCATTCTCTTCTGTCATCCCAGTGCTTGACACTGGGATCCATTCTTTTTCTTCTTTCCTGGTCACGCGCTGGAATGACATCGTGTAGTTTTGTTTTGCTCTCTCAACAGTTTTCTTCCAGGAATTTTTCACATCTTCTGGTACATGGAATGGTTCATAATTCCAGTTTAATTTCTCTCTCATCTGTTTTATGTCTTCCTCCGAAAAAGCACCACTGTGAGCAGAGGATGTGCCAGCACGGCTTGAAAATTTTCCGATAATAGTTTTGCAGCAGATCATTGTAGGTTTATCAGACTTTTTTGCTTGCTCTATTGCAAGGGATATGGCATCAAAATCATGGCCATCAATTTTGTCAACATTCCATCCATACGCTAAGAAGCGTTTCTCTACATCGTCAGAACAGGAAAGGCAAGTAGCGCCATCTATAGAAATATCATTATCATCAAAAAGAGCTATAAGCTTATTCAATTTAAGATGCCCAGCAAGTGATGCTGCTTCATGGCTTATTCCTTCCATAAGACAGCCATCCCCTAGCATCACGTAAGTGTAGTGATTAATTAAGCTATCTCCAAATTGTTCTTTAAGAATCGATTCAACAAGTGCCATGCCAACAGCAGCGGCAAACCCCTGCCCTAAAGGGCCTGTCGTTGCCTCTACCCCGGAAGTCAAGCCAAACTCTGGATGACCTGCGGTCTTGGATCTCATTTGCCTGAAGTTTTTTAGCTCATCTATGCTAATATAACCTGTCAAATATAATATTGAGTATAGTAACATTGACCCATGGCCGTTTGATAAAACAAAGCGATCTCTATTGAACCATTTAGAATCATCAGGATTATGATTCAGATATTTAGCAAACAAAACAGTTGCAACATCTGCCATGCCAAGTGGCATACCTGGGTGTCCAGAGTTTGCTTTTTGTACTGCATCAATTGATAAAAAACGGATGGCGTTTGCCATAGATTTTAAATGTGAATGATTCATGTGTTAATAGAAAAACTTAAAAATGAAGTATAAAAGATTATACCAGCAAAAACAAGTTGACACTGAGTGCTAAAATCCTTAATAATCTAGAGTTGAATCGTGAGAGTTTTTATATGACAACTGTTATCACTAGAAAGTATAGGATTAGCCGTAGACTTGGTGTAAATTTATGGGGTAGAGCTAAAGACCCAGTAAACAAAAGGAAATACCCTCCAGGTCAACATGGTATTCTTGGATTCAAGAAGTTATCCGACTTTGGTAAGCAGTTTGCTGCGCATAAGAAATTTAAGTTTTACTATGCGATTTCAAGTAAGCAGCTCAGACGTACATTTTTAGATGCTTATAACAGAAAGGGTTATACGGCTGATAATTTTATCGGTATCTTAGAATCGAGATTAAGTTCTGTTTTATACCACTCTGGTCTTGTTCCAACAATTTACTCAGCAAAGCAGCTCATATCTCACAAGCACGTTACAGTTAATGATAAGGTGGTTAACATATCGAGTTATCGAGTGAAGCCAGGTGATATAATAAAAATAAGAGAAAGGGCAGCAAAAATCCCTGTAGTAGTAGAGGCTGAACAAAAACAAGAGCGCAAGGCTCCGGATTATTTAGAAGCAGATAGTAAAGAGCATTCAGTGAAGTATTTGAGGTCACCTCAATATTCTGAGGTTCCTTATTCAGCAGACATGGAAGTCAATTTAGTAGTAGAGTTTTACTCTAGATAGATAAAAAAAGCCCGTGTGGCGGAATCGGTAGACGCAGCGGACTTAAAATCCGTGGGTTTTGCGACCTTGGGAGTTCAAGTCTCCCCATGGGCACCAATTTAACTTAGCAGATAAATACAAAAAAGTATGAAATGGCTTGATATAGAAGATATTGTGGAAGCTCTGGAGGAAAAATTTCCAAATGAGAATATAATTAGTATCAGATTCACTGAGCTTAAAAAAAAGGTCTTGAGTTTAGAGGAATTTGATGATGATGAAAAACGCTGTAACGAAAAAATACTCGAAGCTATTCAAGCAGCTTGGATTGAGGAAAGATTAACCGCATAGCAATAAACCATACGCAAACGTGATTTCTATTACAATTTGCATATTGATTATGCTATTTTTTGGATCTAGCCTGGCAAGTTAATAATAATTTAACTAATTACAATTAAAACAGCTATAAGGTTAATTATGAGGCAAAACAAAAATTTTTGAATGGAACGATCTTGACAAGTGCTACGTTGAGATAAGTTTTGCATAAAAATACTGCTTTTACGGTGTGAGGCTAGAGGTTTGTAAAGCAGTTAGAAGGTTGTCATCTAAGTAGCGTGACCAGGGCTAGATTCCGCGGCGGAATGACGACTATGCAATATGCGTTGCGGAGTGACGATTATGGTCATACCGTCACGGTATCTCACAAACATGTAGCAGTAATGACAAAATCTCAAGTTATATGTATACTTTTATATTATCTACCTACTAAAAAAACAGAAAAATGCTCAAACGTAGCGGTCCAAAAAAATTAAAGTCTATAATAGAAAATTATGCATTAAAATGCATGAAAAATAAGATTAGCAAAAATGAAATACGTCTTATTTTAAACTGGCGAAATATAGTAGGGAAAGAAATAGCAGAGTGTACAAAACCGAAAAAGATCTCATATGCACAGAATATAAATTCGGGTGTGTTGCATCTGGTAGTAACAAATGGCAGCAAAGCATTGGAAATTCAGCATATGATTTCTCTTATAATAGAAAAAATTACGATATTTTTTGGTTATAAAGCAGTATATGGTATAAAAATTAAG
>NZ_JBIXJM010000171.1:0-4343 GCF_044752445.1 Wolbachia endosymbiont of Drosophila barbarae
GATTATTACAGTAACGGATCACAATGTTACTTGGGAAAAAATCCAAAATTGTCTTTATAATCTTTATGGAGAAGCAACATATAATAGCTGGCTGAGTTCACTAAAATTTGTCAGTAGCAGAAATGGGGAAGTTCTTTTATCCGTGTCAACAAGGTTTATAAAAGAGTGGATTACAGTTCATTACATGAAAAAAATATTATCATTATGGCAAAGCGAAGATAAAAGTATACGTTCTATTGATATTCAAGTAATTGAGGAGAGGAATTCAAATTTTAATGTTATACTAAAAAACAGAGAGGAAAGTAATCATAATCTTGGTTCGCCGCTGGATCCAAGGTTCACCTTTGATAATTTTGTAGTGGGAAAGCCAAATGAATTAGCATTTACGGCGGCAAAGCGTGTGGCAGAATCTATAGATCCAATATTAGGCAGCAATCCTTTGTTTCTATATGGTGGAGTGGGACTTGGTAAAACACATCTAATGCATGCTATAGCTTGGCACATAGTCAATTCCCCATCAGCAAAAAGAAAAGTGGTGTATTTATCAGCAGAGAAATTCATGTACCAATATATTACAGCGCTGCGAAGCAAAGATATTATGTTATTTAAAGAGCAATTTAGATCAGTAGATGTATTGATGGTAGATGATGTGCAATTTATCAGTGGTAAAGATAGTACACAAGAAGAATTTTTTCACACTTTCAATGCATTGATAGACCAAAATAAACAATTGGTTATATCAGCTGATAGGTCTCCTAGTGATCTTGATGGAGTGGAAGAAAGAATAAAATCACGACTCGGTTGGGGGTTGGTGGCAGATATTAATGAAACAACTTTTGAATTAAGGCTTGGTATATTGCAGGCAAAAGTGGAGCAGATGAATATGTATGTTCCGAAAGATGTCCTAGAGTTTTTAGCAAGGAACATAAAATCTAATATAAGAGAATTAGAAGGAGCATTAAATAAGGTTACCCATACCTCATTAGTTGGAAGAAGTATGACGGTAGAATCAGCTAGTGAAACCCTAATCGATCTTCTTAGGTCAAATCATAGGTCAGTCACAATAGAAGAAATACAAAAGAAAGTAGCTGAATTTTTCAATATAAAGGTTGCAGATATGCAATCCAATAGAAGGCTTCGCAGTCTTGCAAGGCCAAGACAAATAGCTATGTATTTTGCCAAAAAATTTACGCAAAAAAGCCTACCAGATATTGGGAGAAACTTTGGTGGCAGAGACCATGCTACTGTTATACATGCAGTAAAACAAGTAGAAAATTTTATAAAGACCGACTCAAAATTTGCTGATGAAATCAATCGATTAAAAAAAATGTTTAAGTAGCGTTTTTAAAATAGCTAATAACAAATCCTAAAATGAATCGACTATAGTTTTAATCCGTTTAAGTTTAAAATCTTCTGTTAGCTTCGCAGAATACATTTCCTTATTGTGTTGATTATAGAAGGTAAATTCGTGATCATCTAAATTTAGTATTGCAAAGCCAAAGCCAAAAAAGTTTCTAACCTCGTGTGCTAAGTAGTTTTTACCATTTAAATAGTCAAATTCTACATTTTGATAAACAGATTCTTGATCTTGAGCGTGTAATGATGCACCACCGTTTCCAACTATAATTTGGTCTGGAACATTATCCATTAATAAAATCTGGGCTATATGAATGTGGCCAGAAACTATGGTAGTAACATTGCTTGGAAATTTATCTCCAAAAGCTTCGATTTGTGTAAGATTACCATGGCTTTTTAATGTCAAAAATTCTTTTTTTGGAGATCTCCAAAGCGGTTTATGAGTTAAAAACCACATGGGCTTGTCAGAACTATTTTGTATCAATTTATCAAATTGCCTCTCAAAAGCATCAATTGTGCTTTGGGTTGTAAAAATATCCTCACCGGATGAAGAGTCGAAGATAAAAAATTTCATCGGTCCAGCATCTAAGGACCAACTAGAAACGAAGTTTCCACATTTTTCAGACGAAAAGGGGTATGAATCTAGATACCTGAACCATCCTTCATAAGCTCTATCACAACTCTCATGGTTTCCACGAACAAAAAGGAAAGGGGATTGTGATAAAATATCCTTTGCAGGCTCAAACCAATCAGCGTACCAAACTTCTTTATTATATCCATAAATATCGCCACACTTTTTTGTATTTCTACATTTTGTTTGTCTATAATGATAATCACCAACATGGATAATTAAATCTGGTTTATGAAGGGCGATTGAATCTAAATTTTTTTTTAAAGGCCAGCTATCTACCGAATTACATTCCTGCTGAAATAACATATTTATTCTACAGCCCGTGTCACCAATGAAAGCAATTTTATTAACCTTTTTTGGTAATATAGGAACCCGTAGATCCTCAATACTAATGTTTTTGGCACTTGTTTGTACTGTCAGTTCACAAACTGTTTCGTTATGATCACCATTGTTAATTGAGCTGCGATTCAGCATTTCTGTTTCCTCGCCATCAACATAAACAATGGGACACATGTCATTGTCCGTAATTGCGCGTATGCTTAGTTTATTTTCTGGGATAACTTGAGACCATGTGTATAATATTTGTGCATGGACGAAATGAAAGCTAGTTATAAGAGAGAGAGCTAAAAAAATAAAGATATTAGCTATATTCATTTGTATAAAAACCTAAGTTAAAAATTAGTAGTAAGGTTATCTTAAATGATTAAAATTTATAATCACAAAATTCATAATCAAATTATACAAACAATTTCTAAATTATTCTAGTATCAGATTGACACTCTAGATGAAAAATTCTAAAATGATTAAGTAATTTAAAATAATTATATAAAAACTAGAATATAGTGCGGCTGTGGTGGAATTGGTAGACACGCAGCGTTGAGGTCGCTGTGGCTCATAAGGCCTTGGAAGTTCAAGTCTTCTCGGCCGCACCAGTTTTTATCGCTGTTTAATATGGGTAAAAATGTTTATAGGAAATCAGAGTAGCAATAAGGTAGAAAGAGCTATCAGCGAAATCAGGCGCGGTCGGCCAATTGTAATATATGATGAAAGTAATTACCTATTGTTTGCTGCTGCTGAGGCTTTAGAAAGAGATTTATTTAATCAATACAAGCTTACATCAAGTAATGTATATGTTACTTTAACTTCAAGTAAGGTAAAATACATATCTCAGAATAAAGAACATAACAGCAAACGTCTGTTGGTGAATAATTTTGATGAACTGCTCTATTTAATAAACTGTTCAAAGGAAGATTGCATAAAAGAGTTGCAATGCTCAAAGACAATAGATGAATGTGCTATTGCCTTGCTTAAGTTCTCAGAATTATTGCCATACGCGTTAGTGGCTGATATGACTTTTGAGAATAACCATGAAATGCGAAATTGGTGCGAGAAAAATGACGTTATTGCACTGGACACGTCATTCATAAATAATTTTCAAGAAAATCAGGATGTATATGAAGTGTGCAAAACATCATTATTTTTAAAACAGACTCAAGAAGTAAATATCATATCTTATAGAACCGAAAGTGGTGGAAGAGAACATCATGCAATTATCATTGGCAATCCAGATAAAGATGACGAACCATTAGTGAGAATTCATTCTTCGTGCTATACGGGTGACTTGTTAGATAGCTTGTCATGCGATTGCAGAAGTCAGTTACATCAAGCAATTCAAATGATAGCTGACTCTGGAAGTGGTATTATATTGTATTTGATGCAAGATGGAAGAGGCATTGGTTTAACTAATAAGTTAAGAGCGTACAGTATGCAAAGAGGACATAATCTTGATACTGTTGATGCAAATAGAATATTGGGTTTTGAAGATGATGAAAGGAGTTTTGCTGTTGCAGCTAAAATGCTTAAGAAATTGAACATTAACAAAATCCAATTACTTACAAACAATGATAGGAAATTGTCAGAATTGGAAAGTAGTGGTATAGGAGTTACAAAGTGTCTACCACTTATTGTGGAACGTAATAAATATAACGATTCATATATGGAGACAAAGTTTGGTAAATTAGGCCATAGATTAAGAGTTTTTTAGCTTTTTTGCTGTAACTACTTTGTTAATTTGCTATGTTTATTAACATAAGTTAAGATTTTTAGGAATACTAAAATGCTAAGATTTTTTAAGCAAGAAAAAAATACTGAATCCTTAGATAAGGATATAAATTGGAATTCAAACCGCTACAGCACAGTTATTGCTCAAAGGAATATTCTACTTTTATTTGCATTAATATTATTAGCAACGATCTCTATCAGCATATTAGTCATATTTAAAATTAGCACAAGTAGCACTATTGAGCCATTTGTTATAGAAATTGACAAGAAATCAGGAATAGTGCAATTGGTTGAT
>NZ_JBIXJM010000172.1:0-4661 GCF_044752445.1 Wolbachia endosymbiont of Drosophila barbarae
TTGTATCTGCCGCCGTATTCTCCAGATTTCAACAAAATTGAGCATCATTGGTTTGCTATAAAAAACAGAGCTAGGAAAAACATTCCTCTATTCGAATCCTTTCGTCGTGCTGTTGATTCTGCCTTCCTATGACCTGTTCGGACTATTATGAGAAATGCTATAATAAGAAAGCTCAGGAAATGAAGCCAAATTCTCACTTAGGTATTTCAAGTGCTGCACGAGTTAGTGAAGGAGGAATCACAGGACCAAGTTGATGCATTTTTTTACGCAAAAATTACTATCAGAAAGTGGGGTTACGCTACTCCTTTCTATCCACTTTTTTGAGCAACCCACTTCCACATCTAACACACATCTCAGTGATTATAATATCCAATTTTTGATCATGTTGTTCTACAGGTAAATCTTTACAATATTGTTTCTCATAGGCTACACCTATAAATATTTTTCCAAGTGGCCGTAATTTTTTTATCATTGTATCATACCAACCACCGCCAAAACCTAATCTATTAAAATGATCATCAAAAGCAACAACAGGAGTAATGATTGTGTCGGGAATTACATCTTCATTTGTTTCGTTCCATTCCTCAAATTTTAGTAACTTATTTTTATTAGGAATTGCTACTTTATAATCTAAATCGAGTAAACTATGCATCAAAGGCACAACATCTATTTCTCCATCCATTGGAATGTAAGCCGCAATTGTTTTGCCTTTAACGTAGCTTAAGTTCTGATTAAAGAGATTAATAAGGGAATTTGCTGCATAACTGGAATAACTTTCATCAATATCTTTTCTTATAGCTCTATATTGCTCTCTTATTTCCTTTTTGTGCTGTTTAATATCTTTGAACATGATCTATCCATTTCGCAGTAAGTTTTTCTTGTAAACTATTTTGCTTCAAGCGCTCACTTAAAAAATCAAAGTCAATAAATTCCATATCCTGGTCTTGATTACTGCAGCTATAAACAAAACTCCTTTCTCCTGTTTTCGCATTTATATGCTGCTGCACACACTGAGCGCAGATTTCTTTCATCATACACTGCATAGGAGAATTAACTGACGATATTGCTATATGACTTGACTTCAGATATGGCTTTAAAATTGTTTTTCTAGCTTCATTCACAGCTTTCATCATTTTATCAGAACCAATAGTGATAATTTTATCTATAACGTTCAAATTAATACCTAATCTTCCTTGTTGATAAGAGACTATTGCATCAACTATATTACCATGAAAGGATTTATCTTGATCTCTGCTTGTTTCTATCAATCCTTCTTCACATGCCCAAACTACTGCATTTGATGCACGCTCTATCAGTGCTCGTTTAAATACATCACTTAACTTCTTATAGCCAGCGAAGTACAAAACCTTGTTATTATTTTCAAGACATGCCTTCCCTATCGAAAATAACACTGCATTTCCAACTCCACCACCAATTAGCATTATATTCTTCATGTGCTATTTTAACTACATTTGTTCAAATTTTTTGAAATTTTATAGAACAAAGTAATTTATATAGTTCTATACACAAAGACAGAGACAAGGACACTCTCTGACTTCAACTATACCGATAACTGATAGCTGCATTTTTACGCATATCATCTAATAACAAGTTGCTTTGTATCATAATCTTTTGTTGGTACATTTTCTGGTTGATTGCTTCTATACCCGCTACATTACTCTTGATATCACACAACATCATCAACTTTGCAGTGCCATTTTCTCTCAATTCTACTATTTCATTCACACTTGTTTTACTAAATAAAATCTGTAAATCAGGATTTAAATCTCGCATTTTTATTTCAAATTCTTTTGCGTTTGGCAGCTTAAAATTATCTGCTAATTTATCAAAATTTAAACAATTAACTTTTTGCTCCTTGAGATTATCTAATAAACTTTCTGAACCTTCAACCACAATCTGTTTTAATTTTAAAGTGCTTTCCAGCAGTGCATGATTAAGTTGTACTTTATCTATTACTTTTATAACGGAGTAACCTTCACTGAAACTGAATGG
The DNA here is from genome assembly GCF_044752445.1 of Wolbachia endosymbiont of Drosophila barbarae. NCBI lineage: Bacteria > Pseudomonadati > Pseudomonadota > Alphaproteobacteria > Rickettsiales > Anaplasmataceae > Wolbachia > Wolbachia endosymbiont of Drosophila barbarae. The sequence continues at coordinate 2,014 of NZ_JBIXJM010000172.1, forward strand.
ACCTGCTATGTCGCTGGTTTCTAATCCTTCTAAAACGCTCTTGAGTTTTCCTTTTAGCTGACTTAAATTAACTGTTGCTTTACGCATCTTTATTGGAGATTCTGGGTTATTACTGTTGCGTAATTTTTTTACTAAATCTTCAGCTATACCATAAACGTCCTTGTCTTTTTGATCAGGAATTATAAACTCTTGGAACGTGATAAGATAATCCGGCTTTTCTGTTTGCCTTTTTACATCATCTACTTCTTTATCGCTTATATTAATAAATGGCACAATTCTTACTTTAATAATTTTGCTCCACAGTAACTGACATTTTATTTGTTTTCTTAAAATACCAAGATCTATATTATGCTTCTCTATGTATTGATCAACTTCATTAGCCTTAAGTTTAAAACTTTGGGTTAAAAATAACATAATAGCATTATCTAACTCCTCGTTGCTCAATTTTATATTCAGCCTCTGTGCTTCATTGATAATGATAATTTCGTCTATTAGCTCCCTAAGAATTTGAGGCTTTGCTTCTTTTTGATTAACACTTTGAGTGCCAAACAATGAATTTATAAAGTTGATGCGTTTTTCGATATCTAAATTTGAAATTGGTTCACCATTTACATCTGCAACAATTTCAATCTCGGTTGCAAGCAACCTAAGTGGCAACACTATCAACAGTAAAATTAGTATTTTATACATACAAGTAAAGTTGTTTAGTTAATAACCAATTCTATAATAAATACTGAGTCAATGCTAGCCAACTTTTTAATAGTGATCTCAGTGACAATGGAAATAAAAACCATTGCAATAAAATCAGGTACGCTGGTAAATAGGCTAAAAACATGCTAATATAGCGAATTTAAACCGTGCTAAAAACAGTATACGGAAGGAGAGGGATTCGAACCCTCGATACGACTTTTGGGTCGTATAACGGTTTAGCAAACCGCCGCCTTCAGCCGCTCGGCCACCCTTCCAAATTTAGAACCTAAAGATTATATAATACCAAGACCTCTACCACCTGTCTAATGCTTTTAATTGCAATATTTGTATCTGTTCAGATGCATGGCTAATGCTGAAACAAAAATTCCAGTGCTCCCTTTCTTGTCATCCCAGTGTCACGCACTGGGATGACATCGTTTACTATGTGCCATATTGCAATGTTCGTGCAGTTGTGCGCGGTATAGATTCCGCTAACGAGTAGCGGAATGACGAATTTGTTATTTTTCAAATCGTAGAGCCACTTTAGCTATAAATCAACAAAAACTAATTTCCGCTTTTAATAGAGCTTGCAACAATTTGTTTTGCTTCTTCTACACCAACCCATTCTCCAACTGCTACCGTTTTTCCCTTTTCTAGATCTTTATAATGAGAAAAGAAATGAGTAATTTTATCTAGTAGGCTTTTAGATAAGTCAGAATAGTCCTTTATATTGTCATAATAGCTATCAACACTGGAAACAGGCACTGCTAATATTTTCTCATCTTCTCCTTTTTCATCTTTAGTGAGTAATGCGCCTATTGGACGTACCGATATTAAAACACTAGATGCTAAGGGAAATTGAGTTAGCACCAAAACATCCACAGGGTCACCATCACCTGCGCAGGTATTTGGTATAAATCCATAATTGCAAGGATAAGTCATTGAGGTAGATAAAAATCTGTCAACTCGTAACAACCCAAGCTCTTTATTAAATTCATACTTTACAGGCTCAGCATTTGCACTTATTTCAATTACCACATTCACCGCATTTGGTCCCGCTGTTATTTTACTTAAATCCATAAATCACCTCTTAACTTAAGATTATACAATATATGCTTTTAAGTTGCTACATTTATGTAATTCTAAACTTATTTTGCACGGGCTGTCCTAAATTTTCATTCGTCATCTTATTGACTGTTGAAAGTGGTGGTTCCTGTGATAATTGAAATAAAGCATATACTATTACGATAGTAAGCACTGCAGCAATTACTAGATTAGCAAAATTATCCTGTGGTAGGACACCTTTTATTGGATTAAATAATTTTTGCTCCATAAAGAAATAATCAGCAACATATAACCCAACAGATAATACAAACATACCTAAAATAAGTTTACAGACTGTGTTTTTATGGTCTTTTTCTTTTTTCTTGCTGGTGATAGGATTTGGCCTACATTCATTCTCTTCTTGCAGCACTGAGTAGTATATATTATCAGGGCTCGTTATTAATTGTTCAAATTCATCACTATTTTGGTTTTTTAACAGTTGCTCTAGGGTGTTTTTTGTATTTATAGGATATATTAATCCATCCATTTTCAATGCTTTCTCTTGCCGATCCACATTCTCATGGTCGATTGTATATTTATCTCTACTTGATAATCCGATCATGTGTAGTTTGCCAGCTAAGAACATTATATAGCTCTCTATTAACTGATTCTCACATATCTCTAATACTTCTCTTTTTACTGTTTTGTTAGATGACGAAAGTTCTTTATAGTGACCACCCAAAGAAAAGAACAATGCTATATCTTTATCTGCTTTTATGTCATGAATGGAATAATAGCTGCTGATAACGCACTTATTTAATGCAAATTCTCTGTCATATTTGTTTAATGTATTTCCTTCACTTAGTAACTTTCTAAGACCAATGAGAACCAATATTTAAAACAGAAGAAGATTT
>NZ_JBIXJM010000173.1:0-2124 GCF_044752445.1 Wolbachia endosymbiont of Drosophila barbarae
TTTATGCTTGGTGGTAGCCAGCTTCTTTCCTCTCCTGCTCTAGAAGTTATCCATGGAAGAAAATCTGTTACAATTTCACCTATTTTGACTTTCGCTTTCGCTTTTTCATAATCTATTTCTTTTACAATTCCTATACGAACAACGTTTGCTAGCTTCCTATTTAGCTCTGAAATCGCAAAACTATGATCCAACATTTATATTTCCTACGTTTATTGTATGTGGCTTAAATTTTCCTTCTTCCCAAATAGATCGACCTACGTGTATTGTATGCACCCACTCAATCAACCACACTAAATACGCACCTAACTCTGGCCTAAATCCGTCAACTTCTGCAGAGATAAATTCTCCTGGTGAAACATTTTCCACATTCCAAGTATTTTTATTTACTACTCTCGCAACCTCAGCAGCTAATGTTCTAACAACTACCGAGGAATCCTCTACTGTTCCATCAACTACAATCCTCGCCTCAAACCTGGCTTTCAATGCTAATTCATCAGTACCTGCATCTTTACCTGGTTCTAAACTTGTTAGTTCTACAAACACCGCTGGCGCTACTAATTCTTTCCTTATTGCTGGATAAATTTCACATGTCTGTATAGCCAGTATTTCTTCCTTCAGTGTGCTGCAAATTGCTTTATGTAAATCTTTCCAGAACTTTGTCATGCATATAATTTAACTTATGTAATGTATAAAATATTTTTCAAATACCTTTTCAACTTCATAATTAACAAGATTCCCTATTATCCTTGAAGCCTCAGGTTCGAGTGGCAACTTAACTTCCTTTATTGGCAATGCTGCCCTTCCTTCACGTTTAAACATACCGCTATTTCCTTTTGGCATAACTGCTGCAAATCCTCCTATAAACCCATGCTTTCCTACTTTCGATCCTCTTCTTGTTTTTTGTATTTTGCCAATTGTCGATGCTCTAATGTCGTAGAGATTTGCTCTAATTAACACTTCTAATCTGCTTGTTTTTGCTTTAAAAATTCTTAATCTCTTTCTTATCAAACTTAATTTTATTCTCTTTTCCTCACTAATTTCCTTAGCTGCTTTTGATTTTAGCCATATTGCTGTTTTGTTTAATGCACTCACCGTCACTTTTTCCACTTTTTTCCTTTCAGCATCTATACTTTGTATAATACTACCGGTGTTAATACGCATTTATACTCCTGACGCTCGAATTTTCCATACCATTCCTGAATTATCTTGCAGCGGTGGAGAATATACTTTATATTTACGGTCACCTATAACAAAAATATCTCCTACCATTGGCCTCAGTATATCAAAAATGCTTACCTCAAGAAAAAGCATCTCTCCCACAAATTGTCCTTCACCAATCTCGTATAATTTATCTGGCTGTTGCTTTAATACCTGTACCATATATGACTTATCCTTTGATTTATATAAAGCCACTTCTCCTAAATGGGCAAAACAATCTTCTAATAATCGCTTAATATTCTCTTGCATATTTCTTTTTGATATACTAACCTTTACATGCTAAGAAAGCGCATACCGGTAGAGTCGTTCTGTGCCTCACCACCTTGTAGTTACTCTACCAGTATTGTTATGCTGCAACGATCTTGACCAAAACGTCCGGGCGGTGGCACATTGGCAGAGGATTTGACTGCGTATGTAAATCGGTCCCTCTATCAAATCTTCTTGGCTCTTGTTTTGCATAGAGTGGCTGTCCGAGAGTATTCACCGTCTCATTAAAGTCTGCTGGTGCAAAATATGTTGTAAACGTGCTTGCTGTTCCTAGTGGAAAACAGTGCCCTGTATCTTTCTCAATAAATCTTCTAACCGTTCCTTCAGGGTCAGTTGCTTGCCCTCTATATTCCTCAAACGTTATGCCACAAAATGTAAACCCTGACCTCATATCATTCCTTAGCGCTGCTCCTTCTTGCCATCTTTCATATGCTTCTTTTACTTTTGCATGAGAAGTTAGTGCATCAAAAAACTCAGGGCTTACCAAGGCATGAATTTCAGTCATATATTCACCACTTAGGTTATCTTCTATATGCCGCAATACTTCCAGACACTTACGTTTTACATCAGTTGTTGCTGTTCCAAGGGCAAAATTTACTACTTTTGGTGTTATTTCAAATTCGTTGTACAGATTTAATA
>NZ_JBIXJM010000174.1:0-1295 GCF_044752445.1 Wolbachia endosymbiont of Drosophila barbarae
ATCCTTTCGTCGTGCTGTTGATTCTGCCTTCCTATGACCTGTTCGGACTATTATGAGAAATGCTATATTTGCTTAATCAATTTACTGACATTGGTATGGCTAAATTTGAAATGGCTACATGAATTTATCGTAAATTACCACCGCATAGTTGTAACATTGTACCATATTACAATGTTCGTACAGTTGTGTGCGCGACCGGGGGTTTTATACTATTCTAGAAGTAACATACGGAAAAGGGGGGATTCGAACCCCCGACATATTTTCATATGTGCACGCTTTCCAAGCGTGTGCTTTAGACCACTCAGCCACCTTTCCATGCTTATTCATAATATTGAAAATTGTACTGCTAAACAATATAAAAACCTGGTATATAGGGTTCACCACGAAAATTCACAGTATTGTTAAACTTGCTTCTGCAAGTTGGAAATGTTTTATCGCAACCTGCGAGTATTGAATATTTATCTCCAGCAAAAATTTGGTATGGAGGCGAAGTAAACAACGTAACTACTTTATTTTTATATTCTTTTACTACACCTTCAAACGCTATTGAGCCAAAGAATTTTACTACTCCGTGCTTATAATATTCATCACTCTCAGTTAAATTCGTGTCTTCAAATCTTCTTTCATCTATTACTTTAGTGATTGTACTTATTTTACTAAATTTTTTAGTATCGGCTTTACATTTATCATCGCAAAATTGTGCTCTGCATGCAGGAGAGTATAATTCTGCTATGCTTCTCTCAAGCTTTGCTGAGAGCCCTCTAATTTCAGCAATAAATCTTCCACTACTTAATGTCACTTTACCAAAAATTCCTGAATGTAGATTCATTGTTCCCTGGGTCAAGTCTTTATAATTCACAAGAAATATCTCAATATTTGCAAAGTCGTACTTTCCTGATAAAACATCTTTTTCTTTGATATCAACACTATTTAATATTCCCTCAATTTCCAAATTATCAGTCTTTAAATCGCTGTTTAATATTATACTACTGGCTGTAAATCCACTTGAAGATTTATAGAGTATATTATCAATATTTAAGTCTTCATCATAGTCAGTGAATCCCATTACTTCTCCACCTGCGAGCTTTAATTTCCAGCACGTAGCAGTGGTAAGTATAGCTCTTTTCATAGAAGTCCGGATGTGATAAGATAAGGATAGAAGATGATAAGGAGGTTGAGTGCCAGCAGCATATAGTTATGACTTAAGGAAAAAAGCAATGGAAGCGCTAGACGAAGGAGAAAGCAGAGAAACAGTGGCAGCAAGATTTAAAATTGGACGAACTACTTTATGGGAG
>NZ_JBIXJM010000175.1:0-5707 GCF_044752445.1 Wolbachia endosymbiont of Drosophila barbarae
TTTGGTTGCTTACAAGCTCCACCCAATAAATTTTTATTACTTTCTGTCGTTGAAACTGGTTCTTTTTCTCTAATCACATGCTGAAATGGCACCGGTTCTTTACTAAACTTCTCACTCAATTCTAAAACTGAATTCCAAGTTCCAACATCCAACCAATCGAAATTAGCTTCTATCATTGCAACGTTTTTTGCTTTCTCCATCACCAAATAATCAATGGATATGTCTTTAATTCCTGCAAAATCTTGTTGTTTTAAATATAGAAATCTCTCTTGCGGTGTGAAATGTTTAAAACATGAATTGTAAAGATTCAGGGCAGATTTTTTGATCTCATCTATGTAGCGTTTTGCTTTAAACACAAATATTCCAGAGTTCCAATAATGATCGTTACTTAACTTACGCTCGGGTTTTTCTGTAAAATCTTTCACTATATGATATTTTTCTTTCTGATCATAAACTGCATTTATATAACCGTATTCAGAATTGAATTCATTAGGCTTAACCCCAAAAGTGACTATAGAGTTAGTTTCAGAGGCTAACTTAGACGCTTTTTGAGTAGAAGCATAAAAACTATTCAAATCACCTATGAAATGATCTGAAGGCAGAATTAACATTGTCTCGTTTTCATTGCAGAGAAGCGCAGCAATTAATATTGCCGCTGCTGTTCCAATTTTCACTGGTTCGAAAATCACTTTATATTCTTGCAGTGCATGCAATTCCTCCATCACTAATGACTCGTACTGTATATTTGTAGCAATTATGGGCGGCATATAATCGCTTTTCAGCCTCAACAAAGTGTTGTGAAACATAGTGTTCTGACTAAATATTTCCTGAAATTGCTTTGGCTTAGATAAAGGCCAAAGTCTGCTACCACTACCACCACACAATATTACAGGGCGCATTTAGTTAAGATATTAATTAAATAATTAATATCTTATACTGAGGGCAAAATACATGCAAGTTTTTGTTGTGGAATAGTTAATAAAGAAAGTAAATGTTGATTTAAAGTAATTGCTAATGAGAGTGATCATGTGTAGCGCCTTGCCCTTGCTGTGAATTTCTTCTATTTTGTAATTCCTCAACATGACCTTTTCTTTTATCACTTAATATTTCATTACCCTTATTTTGTTCTTCCTCAGGACTCTTTAGTATTTCATTACTCTTGCTAACTTCTTTATCATTCCCTTGTTTCTTTGGCCTTCTAGCGTTAAGCTCATCCCATGTGCCCACTATACTAAGTGGCTTATGATCCTTTTGCCCTGGCTTTAGCCTTTCTCCACCCTTAATAACATTAAAGTCACTTTTTGCTTCTTCCCAACATCCTTTCAATTGGTGTTTCCACATAGTGAAGTAAGCATCACCATATTTTTTCTCATTTGCTACAAACAATAAAATTGGAGCCTTAAGTATGGTAGCTCCCATATCCACTAAATTTTTTACTGCCGCTGCAGGAGTGAATAAAAGATAACCAAAAGACTTTGCAATTGGGTTTTGGTTGCTTATTAAATGCTCCCCTAACTTTATAGGAAGAGAAGTCAACAATTTAGTACAAACTTTAGCCAAGCTTGTAGCAAAAACGATAGGAACAGATATAAGACTTTTATCTAGCTCTAAATTACCATTCTGATCTCTAATTTCTGAAAAATGGGTGCTTAGCTTTTTGTAATCACTAGTGTATAATAATTCTCCATTTCTTCCTTTTTCATCAACAACTTCCTGAACTTTACCTTCTTTATTTTTTACCTCTTTAGTTAGCACAGAAGAGTTAGTTAATTCAAACGGATATTGAGGATCTTTAGTTTTTTCAGCTTCAAAAATTGGCACGTGTTTTTTCAAATCCATTCTCGAAAAGCCTAATGGCTCAAAATATGACTTATGCAACTCATTTATCGGAATTTGCTTACCCTGATTGTCTATATAATTGATAGTAAAATAAGATCTATCATTATCTTTATCTTTGGTAACTAAAGATAATCTGAAACTTGGTTGTTCTCCATTCTCATCTTTTTGACCATACAAAAGTTTATAGGTTGGATTTTTATCTTTATCTAGTATAGCATTTCCATGCATATCCCTGTTTTCTATGATTTTAGCAGACTGTACAATTTGATCATAATTTTTTGGATACTGGCATTTCCTTCCATCATACATCATTACCTTTCTAAGGTCTTCGACGTAAACTTGAGATTCAGGTGAAGTAAGCAGACCTTTTGCTTTAAGTGTAAGATCTATTGCTCCCTTTTTTAATGCTTCAAACATATTGTCAAACCAAAATCGCTATAATGCTATAGTTCAATAATAAAACTAGTACACTAATAATATATTAACACAGCACCGGTGATTTTACAAGAAAATATGCCTGTAGAAGATAAAGATTGTAAAAGCGAGGGTTATATAAGTAATGCTTGATAAGTACTTTATGCATGTAATTGTAAAAATCCTCAAAGGTACGCTGTGTATATAATCTTCGCATACTACCTGCATTCCAAGAACTGCGTGCCAAAAAATGCAAAACAACAATACAACAAAAAATAAAAGCTCTAGAGGGTGATTAATAAATTTTTCACTAAAAGACAAAGAGCTATCAGTATAAAATGTGCAAGAAAATGAATAGATAAACCAAGGAAACAGGAACAGTAAAATTACCGCAGAAACACGCTGAACCCACCAATGATGTACTGAATTTCCAGACTGACTCATATAAACATAAATAAAAAAGCCATAGTAGAAAGAAGTAGCGTTACTGTCAGCAGTATAGCACTCCTTGAAACGCCAGTAATTTCTAAATTAAGCCCAGCATCCCACAATAAATGACGAATACCATTAAGAAAATGATATACAAAACTTATAAAACATAAGACATAAGCTAATTTAGCAACAGGAGTGAATAATAATGCATTTAAGTACCTTACTATAAGTAACTCAGGAAAGTAAACATGTAATATGAAATACCAAGAAAGTATCATTAATAAAAGGAATAGCAAGATACCAGTCAATCTATGCATAATAGAGAAAAAACTAGTAACTTGTACTTTATATATTTGTAAATGTGGAGAAAGAGGTCTATCACTCATAAAATCCGTTATCGGGAAATTAAAATAAAGTAGAAGTAAAGACAGCAGTATAGCACATAACAACACCATCATTAAAAATGGTAAATTATGTGCAAAGCCTAAGGAGGTAATCCAGCTGCAGATTCCCCTACTGCTACCTTGTTACGACTTCACCCCAGTCACCGATCCCACTTTAAATAACTCCCTCCTTGCGGTTAGGTCGTTAGCTTCGAGTGAAACCAATTCCCATGGCGTGACGGGCAGTGTGTACAAGACCCGAGAACGTATTCACCGTGGCGTGCTGATCCACGATTACTAGCGATTCCAACTTCATGCACTCGAGTTGCAGAGTACAATCCGAACTGAGATGGCTTTTAAGGGATTAGCTTAGCCTCGCGACTTTGCAGCCCATTGTAGCCACCATTGTAGCACGTGTGTAGCCCACTCCATAAGGGCCATGATGACTTGACATCATCCCCACCTTCCTCCAGTTTATCACTGGCAGTTTCCTTAAAGTCCCCAGCATTACCTGATGGTAACTAAGGATGAGGGTTGCGCTCGTTGCGGGACTTAACCCAACATCTCACGACACGAGCTGACGACAGCCATGCAACACCTGTGTGAAACCCGGCCGAACCGACCCTATCCCTTCGAATAGGTATAATTTCCATGTCAAGGAGTGGTAAGGTTTTTCGCGTTGCATCGAATTAAACCACATGCTCCACCGCTTGTGCGGGTCCCCGTCAATTCCTTTGAGTTTTAATCTTGCGACCGTAGTCCCCAGGCGGAATGTTTAACGCGTTAGCTGTAATACAGAAAGTAAAACTTCCCATATTTAACATTCATCGTTTACAGCGTGGACTACCAGGGTATCTAATCCTGTTTGCTCCCCACGCCTTCGCGCCTCAGCGTCAGATTTGAACCAGATAGACGCCTTCGCCACTGGTGTTCCTCCTAATATTTACGAATTTCACCTCTACACTAGGAATTCCTCTATCCTCTTTCAATCTCTAGATTAGCAGTTTTAAAAGCAATTCCAAGGTTGAGCCTTGGGATTTCACTTTTAACTTACTAATCCGCCTACGCGCCCTTTACGCCCAATAATTCCGAATAACGCTAGCCCTCTCCGTATTACCGCGGCTGCTGGCACGGAGTTAGCCAGGACTTCTTCTGTGAGTATCGTCATTATCTTCCTCACTAAAAGAGCTTTACAACCCAAAGGCCTTCTTCACTCATGCGGCATGGCTGGATCAGGCTTTCGCCCATTGTCCAATATTCCCCACTGCTGCCTCCCGTAGGAGTCTGGACCGTATCTCAGTTCCAGTGTGGCTGATCATCCTCTCAGATCAGCTATAGATCATTGCCTTGGTAGGCTATTACTCCACCAACTAGCTAATCTAATATAGGCTCATCTAATAGCAATAAATTTTTCCCCCGTAGGGCGTATACGGTATTAGTTGCCGTTTCCAACAATTATTCCGTACTACTAGGTAGATTCCTATACATTACTCACCCGTCTGCCACTAAGTTATACTATAGCAAGCTACAATATAACTCCGTTCGACTTGCATGTGTTAGGCCTGCCGCCAGCGTTCATTCTGAGCCAGGATCAAACTCTCAAATTTAGACTTCAACCTATAAAAGGTTGAGGGTACATCGGATAAATCCGACAAAAAAATAATTTAGCTTAATACTGCTGTCTTTATTTCTACTTTAGAAATATTTTAATCTCCAACTATTCAAACAACTTTGAGAACATTATTATGTGATATAATCACTATGTCAATATGTTTTTGCAAATCAAAAGCATTAATGTATAAATATATAACTATTTGGAATATTACCATGAAAAAATACATCTTTCTGCTTGCACTCGCGCCAATGTTAGTTGGCATCACATTATACTTATTGCGCAACATTGATAACACAAAACAATCTATAACTGCAGGTGACAAGTTTTACGAAGTATTATTCTTAAAAAAAGATAATAAGCCGCTGCTAGAAGAAATAGATTCAAATTGGGAGTATTTAGCAAATTTTGAACGCGCATTCAATCATATCTCAGATTCAATGCCAACAGACACAGCATCTATTTATAATGATTTGGCAGATGATAAAGATGCTCCTGATGTTTTTCGTGAGTTAGCACAATATTTAGAAGTAATGAGCTTACTTCACTCCAACGGTGAAAAAATAAATAAAGACAAAATTGATAATTTAGAATCAAGCACAGTATACCCTTATTCAAGCCAAGAAGCCATCGCTATAGTAAAGATACACAATAACGACGTTAAGGGTGCAACTGAAATATTACGTTCCCTATTAAATGATAGAAAATGCCCTATCCTAATCAAAGCTAATGCACAAGAATTACTCAGGATATATGGGAGTTAACTCATTAGACTTTTTACATAGCTTTTGGCAGCGCATTGGATGAAACGAAAAACTTCCTTGACAAGCCTCGCCAGCTCCCTTATCATGATAGTGAAGCTATTGTATTTGCTTTCGCCAATCTGCAGATTAAAAGGTAAGGATTACTTAATGTATCGGCGTCTTATGTTCAATTTTTTGCAGTATATAGATACTATATGTCTTTACAAAACTTCATCTACATCTAGATTTTTATCTAAATAAGCTGAACGCGCTTATAAAGCGTT
>NZ_JBIXJM010000176.1:0-1905 GCF_044752445.1 Wolbachia endosymbiont of Drosophila barbarae
GACAGACTGTCATTCTTGACAATGCTACTTTTCATAAGTCTGGTAAGATTATCGAGCTTGCTAGAGGAGTTGGTGCAGAAATTTTGTATCTGCCGCCGTATTCTCCAGATTTCAACAAAATTGAGCATCATTGGTTTGCTATAAAAAACAGAGCTAGGAAAAACATTCCTCTATTCGAATCCTTTCGTCGTGCTGTTGATTCTGCCTTCCTATGACCTGTTCGAACTATTATGAGAAATGCTATAAATGCAAAATTTCAATAGTCACGGGATGCACCATGAGCTAAAAGCAACTCCACAAGTTCTTGGCAGTTATCAACTGCACAGTCCAGTACTGTATTCCCTAAATTATTTCTAGCGTTAACGTCTGCATTGTGTTTTAGTAGCGTCCTCGTTATATCAACCTTTTGCCTAATAACAGCCAAGTGTAGTGCAGTGTTGCCATCTTTATCCTTAGCATTAACATCAGAACCTTCTCGAATAAGGCATCCTGCAATATTGTAGCTCCCAGATAAAGCAGAGTAGTGTAATGGAGTTCTACCATCTCTGTTCTTAGCATTAACATTAGCACCCTTATTGATTATATACTCTACTATTCTTAAATCTCCACTAAAGGTAGCCCTATAAACAACGCGGTGTAACGCTGTTTCGTCATACTCATCCCTAACATTAACATTAGCACCTTTTTCAACGAGGCCCTTTACTACATTTAATTCTCCACTCTCAGCAGCAAAAAATAATGGGGTTTTGTATTGTGCATTCCTAGCATCAATATAAGCGTCTCTATTGATTAGGCATGCCATTATATCTAATTCTTTGGTGTAAACAGCTACATGCAGTGGAGTATTACCACATTCGTCCCTAGCGTCAATATTAGCATACTTTTTGATGAGATATTTTACCATATCCAACTCTCCATTTTGAGCAGCAACGTGCAATGGAGCCCAGCCACATTCGCCTGTAGCATTGATGTTACTACCTTTAACAATCAGGTATTTTGCTATATCCAATTCTCCAGCGTAAGCAGCTGAATGCAATGGAATATTACCATATTTGTCTCTAGCATTAGTGCTAGCACCTTTATTGACTAGACATTTCATTACATTCAAACTCCCACTCCTAGCAGCAATATGCAACAAAGTTTGACCGTGATTGTCCTTAACATTAACAGTTTTTACAAATTCACCAGAGTAATGTTTTTCTATATGTGCTATTATTGCACTAATTGCTTTACAATCACCACTTTCAGCAAGCAAGTGCAAAGGGGTGCTTTTCCTTATAAACAGTGGTCCTCCATATACATAAGATGAGTTAAAGTAAAAGTCATCAATCAACTTACCGTATTTGCTTGCATATCCCCAAATAGAGACAATATGACTTATATTGTCTTGTGCTATATTACCACCGTTTATCAATTCTAGAGCTTTTCTCAAAATTTCTTCTTCTCGGCCTTCTTTTTGTAATTTTAATCTTGTTACTTCCTGCACCAGTCTGTGAATGTTTACTACTCCTTCACTTAAGTTAACCATCGAATATCTATCGAGTAACTCAACAGCACCCCGCAGTTTGTCTTCATCATTTGCTATTAATTTTAAAAAGATTTCTTCTATACGAATCTTGTCAGGAGCAAGATAAGCCATTATCTCCAGAATATTCAACGTTTCACAGCCGTATTCTTTTTGTATATGTGTCATCGTAATGGTACAAGTTATTGAAACTGCTTCAGCATAACAATCTTCATCTTTACAAACTCCTTCTTTAAGTGGTTTTCCTGTGTACCGTTGACACTCCTTTAAGTAATCACTTATCTCAAGTCTTCCATAACCTCTCAACTTTGATTCTTTATTTTTGTTGCGAATGTACACTACCACTTGCTTTAAAGCCAAGGGCAAATACTGCAGCTTTT
>NZ_JBIXJM010000177.1:0-5150 GCF_044752445.1 Wolbachia endosymbiont of Drosophila barbarae
TTTGTTCATTTGCCAGCTTAACAGCTTCCAATTTGAATTCTGCCGTATATTCTCTTACCATTTCTAATCCTCCAAAATTTTATTTTACCCGAAAAAACTCTTTTCTTTCTCTCCACTTTTTCTGGGTAAGGTCAGAAATTTAATGATCCAGGATATACTCCTTTGTTAAGGGAGATTGAGCATTTTCGAATATTTCTTGAGTGCTTCCAGACTCAACAATTCTGCCATTATGAAAGAAAATCACACTATCAGATAACTTCTTAGCTTGCTTCATTGAATGAGTTACCATAATTATAGTAAATCTTAATTTCAGCTCTTGTATAAGATTTTCGATTGCATTGGTTGCCATTGGATCAAGAGCGGAGCACGGTTCATCCATTAATAAAATAGTTGGCTTCACTGCAATTGCGCGAGCAATGCATAGTCTCTGTTGTTGGCCACCGGATAAATTGAGTGCGCTATCTTGCAATCTGTCCTTCAATTCTTCCCATAAACCAACCTTGGTTAAACTATTTTCCACCATCTCATTCAATTTTTGCTTATCCTTCGCCATACCATGCAATTTTGGCCCACAAGCAACATTATCATATATTGATTTTGGAAAAGGATTTGGCTTTTGAAATACCATACCAACTTTTGCTCTAAGTAGTACAACATCCATATCGCGTGAATATATATCACCCAGCCCATCGATATCTAATTCACCAACAGTTTTGCAACCTGGTACATAGTCATTCATACGATTAAAACAACGCAAAAATGTTGATTTACCGCACCCGGATGGTCCGATAAAAGTAGTAACTTTTCTTTTATAAATATTCAAATTTATATCGAATAAAACTTGCTTAGAGCCGTACCAGAGATTTAAATCTTTAACAGAGGCACGTGTATTGCTCATATCACATCCTGCATTGAATAGAGCCCCGGAATTTCTCTTTTATTTTCGTATAGCCATACTGCTGCTTGAACAGCTCCTCTAGCAAATGTTGTGCGATCAATTGCTTTGTGGTTTAGTTCTATCCGTTCATCAGAATTAACAAACATCACGCTGTGATCTCCTATTACTCCACCTCCACGAGATACTGCAAAACCTATTCCCCCCTTTTTCCTTATGTTTGAACCACTATGTAAATATTGATTGGACTGAAAATCCACTTTTGAAGCGTTAGCAATTGTTTTGCCAAGTTCTATAGCTGTTCCAGATGGTGAATCCTTTTTTAAGTTATGATGCATTTCCCAAATCTCAACGTCATATTCATTACCTAAAAGCTCAGCAGCTTTTTTTACCAATTTCAGCAACACATTAACCCCAACACTCATATTTGCTGACCATAATATTGGAACTTCAGCAGCATATTCTTTCAAATCGACACCTTCTATTCCAGTTGTGCCACTAACCAGCGGTGTTTTAAATTTTACAGCTGCTTTAAGGCAGTCTAACATACATTCTTTAGTTGTAAAATCTATTACAACGTCAGATGACTCAAATATGCCACTAATAGAACTTGTAACTTTAATTCCTAGATTGGCTATAATTGGTCCAATATCTGAATCTATGTACTTACTGCCTGAACGGGCAACAGCACCTGCTATTTCCACTTTGGTATTTGTAATTAATTCATTGAGTATTTTTTTGCCCATTCTGCCTAAGCAGCCTATTACTCCAACTCTGATTTTCATAAAGCTTTTTACGTTTATTAAGAATGTTAGGCCTTTTTTTAAGCTCTGTCACTTCTGATCTATATTCTATAGCTGTACGAACACTGCAATTTCAGATCCCAGTGCCTTGACCACAACTATTGCAATATGGTACATAGTGAACGATGTCATTCCAGTCTGGAATCTAGCCTTTCTGCAATCTCATCGAAAACGTTTTTCTATGCTAGTTTGCTTGCTTACAAGCAAACTTTTCTGGATCCCAGTGTCTGGGCACTGGGATGACAGGAGAAGGCACTGGGATGACAAGAATAGGGCACTGGGATCTAGTGGGCTCAAACTACAATGTTTGTACAGTTGTGATCTATATTCTATAGCTGAATAATTTAACAATTCAAAATGAATACATATCCTATTGAGCTCTATATTACATACCAGGTTGCTTTGCCTTTTCCATGCTGAGTGATGTGATTACTCTTTACGAGATTAGATACGTGCTTCTTTAAGGTATTGCAGTTTGCTTTAGTAATATTTTCCAAATCCTTAATTGTAAGACGTCCATGTTTGCTGAGTAGTGCTAATACTTTAGCAGAAAGTGGTGGTAAATAGAGATTTAACACTTTTTCATGTGACACCTTTTGTTCAAGATGAAATTTTTGCTTTTGTAGTGACCTTAAAAAGAATATAAGCCATGGATTAAAATCATAGCTGCTCGTCTTCAAGGATTGTTGAGTACGACGCAAAGCTAAGTAGTAACTCTCCTTATTACTTTCAAGGGAACTGTAAGGTACATAGATATACCCTAACTTTAGTAACAAGAAAGTTGTGAGAATGCGTGATAATCTGCCATTTCCATCCTGGAAGGGATGAATAGCTAAAAAAGTAACTATAAAAATGCCAATAATTAATAGAGGGTGTAACGATTTCACCTCTAATTGCTGGCTAGTCCAATAAATAAGTTCTTGCATTTGTGTTGCTGTCTCAAATGGAGAGGCTGTTTCAAAAACTATGCCCAAGCTTTTTCCAGATTCATCAAACGCTTCAACATGATTGGGGAATTTTTTATATTCTCCCATGTGCCTTTGATCTTTATATGAAAATTGTAAAAGCCAGATGTGAAACTGTTTTATAGTGTTTTCTGTAAATGGCATCTTGTTAAAGTTTTGAAATACTTCTTCACACACATACGCATATCCGGCTATTTCTCGTTCATCTAGAGAACGAAATGAGCGTGTATCAAGTTTGGATAGTAATTGCTCAACTTCACGGTCTGATAATCTTGCCCCTTCAATACGAGTAGAAGAACCAATACTTTCAATTGTTGCAATTTTCTTGAGCATTTGTAAACGTTCTGGAGCTAAATTACCAAACAATTGCCATGCTCCTTTAAATTCATCAATTTCAGCAACTAATTTTAACATTTCAGGTGTTATTACAATTTTTGAAATGTCAAACATATCTGTATTTTTATCTAGGTATATTCAATTATATTCGAAAATATCCTATTAGCAAAGAATACTTGTGAGACACACACTAAAGAATGAATTTTGGTAGGCATAAAAGCAGCTATTTTATGTTAAAATACAACATTTTGATGAAATTATAAGAAAGGCTGGATCCGAGTAGTCAGCTACCCGTCAGTGCATGTTGAAAAATCATTTTATGATCTAAATCAGTTTTTTTACAGGTAACTTCTAAGCTTATCAATTTTTCCAAGATCTTCTTAAGTTCTGAAAGTTGCAAACTTTTCAAATGAGATTTAAAACTCTGCAATTGTTTAAAAAACAATGGAGGGCTTAGCTGATCAATCGCAGCCTGCTCACTCATTCCACCTTGCACTGACAGCAAAACGTTTTCAAGGCGTAGGAAATAATTTGATATAATGCGAATTAGCGCTATCGGTGAAAAATTTTCTTGCGATATCAATGCATCAGAAATTCTAATGAAGCGCGACATATCTTTACTTGCTATGGCAGAGCATAGATCATCAAGTGTAGCATAGTCGTTGCCGGAAGTTGAAAAGCATAATTCTATATCAGTAAGTTTTAGGTCTTTTCTCTCCCCTAAGTACAAAACTAACTTCTCAAGTTCTGAACATATAGGCAGCTTGCTATGATTAAAGTAAGATTGCAAATGGTAGATTATCTCATTTGTGCATTTTATATCATTTTGTTTTAAGTAACTTGATATAATATCATAAAGATTGCTGTTGCTGTCTTTATAGCAAGCAATCACACCAAAAATTTTTGAACTCTCCATATAACTTTTAGTCGCAGAATTATATGGAAGATCATTTGCTACCATCATTACATAATGACCACTTGCGTTATAATCCAATACATTTTTTAACTCCTTGGATATACCTCCACTCACATTTATCAGCTTAATTAATTTTTTGCTGGTAAACATCGAAACGTTTGCCAATTCAGAAAACAGTAAACTGGGTGACTTATTCACTATTGCAAAACCCATCACCTGAACTGAATACTCGCCCAAATTAGCAATTATTTCTTGTACATAAAAATCAACCCTACTGTTATCACTTCCATGAATTAACACACCACGTAAAGCATCAGGTTTCTCTAGGAATTTTTTAACTTTGGATGGTGTGACCCTCATGCTATCTATATGATATCATTCTCATTTGACTGTACATGAGTATCCAAAGACTCTGAGTCTCCTTGTGCAATATTATGCACATCACCTGCTACATCATCTGACTCTTCTGTTTTTCCTGTAATATAATTATAAAATTTTTTCACAGGTTGAGATATATATTTGGAAAAAAATCCTTCTTCGCTCATATTGCTTACTCCATAAAATTAACAACTTATCATTAGCATATAAATAATAGTATAGCAAAAACTATTTTGTGCTAAGATAGTGATGTTTTATAATGAGTATATTACAAAATTATTAACATTCGAGATCAAAATTAAGCCAACCTGCTTAATACTAGCCTTATAAAATAAACGATAATTAAATATACCGCTGCAACAAGTATAATTGCAGGTCCAGTTAACAAATCAAAACTTGCAGATAACATGAGACCTGATATCCCAGAGATCACAGAAAAAACTGTTGCAACAATAATCATCTGCATTGGAGTTTTCGAAATGAGCCTTGCAGATGCTGCTGGTATTAGCAAAAATGCAGCAATGAGTAATATTCCTATTAGTTGGGCAGCAATTGCTATAAATATAGCAAGAGTGATTAAAAATTCTAGTCTAACAAAGGTAACATTAATTTTTTCAACTACTGCTAAATCTTGATTAATTGAAATCATTAACCAATAACGCCATCTAAATATTAATATCAAAGTAACTACTGCAGAGGTTAAAAAAATCAATACTATATCACTTTGATCGAGCGTTAATATATCACCAAACAGTGAGCTAATAATACTATTATTGCCAGATGGAAGAAAAGACATAAGTATTAAACTCGATGATAAAACTACATTGGTAACAATGTTCAATATCGTATCAGCAGAA
>NZ_JBIXJM010000178.1:0-4935 GCF_044752445.1 Wolbachia endosymbiont of Drosophila barbarae
TTTGTTCATTTGCCAGCTTAACAGCTTCCAATTTGAATTCTGCCGTATATTCTCTTACCATTTCTAATCCTCCAAAATTTTATTTTACCCGAAAAAACTCTTTTCTTTCTCTCCACTTTTTCTGGGTAAGGTCAGTTTACTGGCCTCTCCATGAGTGAGATTGAAAAATTAAGTGTGAACGGTTACCTTGGATGACAGAAAAGAGTGTTGGAAGGAGGCAATATTAAAAACTTAATTTCAGTCCAGCCAAGAACACATAACCAGAGTTGTTATTTTCTATTTTAGGTTCTTTGGTACTAAATTTTACAATATCGAAATAGTATGAAGTACCTAAAAAAAGAGAATTTTCAAGACTTAAAGCATATGATGTTAACTCGTTTGTACCTTCGCCTGCAATATCCCTACCACTACTAAAATATGTTAAGCTTGATTTGTAAGAATCAGAATGGTAAGCGATACCTGCATTCATATAATACGTATTATTTGTTTCAGGATTATGCTTCTCACCAGATTTACCGCCATTACCATACGAAAAAATGCAATCAAGATCAAACAATTTTAGCTTCAAACCAAAATTCCAGTGTAGTAATTGATTATGACACTGAAGATCGCTAGGATTTTTATTTGTACAGTCATTAAAATTTTCCCTTGCAAATTCACCAGTTAAGGCAGTAGTAAAACCTATATCATCTGACAAGCTATTTTTATAGGAAAGGCCAGCAGCAATTAAATTGCTGTACTGTAAGTTATTTTTTCCTGGAACATAACTGAATCCGAGTTGAAAGTTATAGATTTCAGGGGAGATGTAGTTAATTGATGATTGTTTTAACCCTAGTTCGAGTTCATTATAATCGCTATAAATATTGGGCTTGACCCAGAACACCTTGTCTTGATTATATCCAGGGTCACCATCTTTTTTATGATCACCGCGCAAATTTGCATAGTTTGTCCAATGACCATTTACTCCTCCAGCAGCTGCATAAATTTTTGAAGTGTTAATTAACATGCTCTGACTAACTAAACTTCTTTTACCATATTCAATTGATCCAAGTCCCTGATTTTTAATGATGAAATACCCTTCCTCCATGTCTAACTTTTCTATGTCTAACGCTTTTAGGTTTGCAATACCAGAAACTCCTGCCTTAACATTAAACCCCATTTGAGTATTTGGATAAACTTGCTGTAAATAAAGAAAGCGCAAGTATGAATAACTTGAAGTTTTATCCTTAGCCTTAGCATTGAAAGAATCTCTGTTGAAGGCGTAGCCGAATCTCAAATCTATTTTTCCGTCTAGTTCTACATAGAATATTTCCTTATCCAAAATTGTTCTAGAGCTAGCACTATTCTGCAAAAACAATGATGAAAGCAGTGCTACCAGGTAGTACTTTAACTTCATAAATAACCTTAAATCTTTATAAAAATTTAAGTTTAAACTCAATATAAATAAAAAACAACTTTTCAGAAGGCACCGCTGGTAGATTTTGCTGCCTGTTTTTGAGCTATATTCCCATAAATTATTGATACACTTGGTAATTTTTGCATTAATAACTGCTTATTAATGGCAGAATGTATACGATTAATTATTTTAGATGTACTTTTTACATCGCAGTTAATCAAAACAAAAAGCACTTTATTCTCATCAATATACCCTAGAAAATCATCACTACGGCAATTTTTATAAAAATATTCTATGACAACTTTCAGTGCATCATTTGTCTCGCTACAGCTACTATTTAAGCCAATTATTCCTATAGCTGCATTAATTTGATGTTGAAAGGCGAAATTCAATATAACGTATAACTCTAGAATAGTGGACTCATTGCCCGGTATATCGAATAAGTCATGGTTTTTATATTTCTTACCCATTAGATATTCATCTCTAAAGATTCCTAATTTATGGGACAAACTGATATCACGTATTAACAGCTCATAATTTATTTTATTACTGGCAAATTGTGCAGTGCGGAAAACTTTTACTTTTGTCCTGATATCTTCTCCTTTAGCATCAGTTAAGAAAAAATCTATCACTTTAGGTAATATATCAAGTAAATCGTGCCCATTTTCGGTATACTCTAAATAATTCTTCATGTCGTCAGCTGCTCTTGCACTTAAAATATTGATTAACGGCTTATTAAGTAAATTCCCTTCCTCGTATTTTAACAAATTCCTTGCGGCTTGATTGAGCCCTAAAATTAACACGTTTTTTTTCTTATTATCCTGACAAACAGATACCACAGCATCATCTTTTCTTCTTGCAGTTATGAAATCATCCATACTTTCATTCTATACAGCGTATTTATAAGTATAATAAGATTATATTAAGATTTACTTACTTATTGATATGCTTAATTAGGTATAGACAAAATGTCATACGGGATGGCTTTGTTGTAGAAGAATCAAGAGTACTGTTTATAGACTTCAAGTTACTGCAAAAAATATTTTAAAACATAGTGATATCTTGACTTTACCTAGTTAATATTCCAAGTTATAAAAAAACAGATAGTTCTATGACGACAAGTCTATTACAAGGCAAAAAGGGATTAATAACCGGAATAATAAATAAGAGATCAATAGCATACGGTATAGCAAAAACTCTCTCAGAGCACGGAGCAGAACTTGCAATCACCTACCAGAATGAAATAATAAAAGAAAAACTATCACCAATAGCAGATGAACTAAATGTGGAGCTAATATTACACTGCGACGTTTCAAATGAAAAAATCATAGATAACGCTTTCGAAATAATAGAGAAAAAATGGGGTACTCTTGACTTTTTGGTGCATGCAATAGCATTCTCAGATAAAAATGAGTTAGATGGTAAATATGTCAATACTTCACTGAATAACTTCCTCAATGCAATGCATATATCGTGCTATTCTTTTACTGCTTTAGCGCAAAGAGCTGAAAAAATGATGTCAGGTGGTGGTAATTTACTTACTTTATCTTATTATGGCGCTGAAAAAGTTATGCCAAGTTATAACGTTATGGGTTTATGTAAAGCAGCACTTGAAGCAAGTGTAAAATATATAGCATGTGATCTCGGGCCACAAAATATCAGAGTAAATGCCATTTCCGCTGGTCCAATCAGAACTTTAGCATCTTCTGGAATAAGCGATTTTCACTTCATATCAGAATGGAATAGAAATAATTCTCCGCTCAGACGCAATGTTACAATAGAGGATGTTGGCAAGGCAGCGCTATACTTATTAAGCGACTTAAGTAGTGGCACTACTGGAGAAATTTTGCACGTCGATTCAGGATATAACGTTGTAGGAATGAAGGTGGTTGACTAACAAAGCACTAGTTCCTTCGGGTTCATACACAACTCTATCAGGAGTTTTGTGACTGTGATTGCAGAAAACATCGAACATAAAATTCCTATTGATAGAGTGACAGAAAAGCCTCTAATTGCTCCGCTGCCAATAATGAACATTATTCCTGCAGCAATTAATGTAGTGATATTTGAATCCAGTATTGTCTTTATAGCGTTTTTAAACCCTTCTTCAATAGCA
This sequence comes from Wolbachia endosymbiont of Drosophila barbarae, assembly GCF_044752445.1. Taxonomy (NCBI): domain Bacteria; kingdom Pseudomonadati; phylum Pseudomonadota; class Alphaproteobacteria; order Rickettsiales; family Anaplasmataceae; genus Wolbachia; species Wolbachia endosymbiont of Drosophila barbarae. Next base: position 3,513 of record NZ_JBIXJM010000178.1, read on the forward strand.
CGTTCCACTCTCTTGCCAGATTTTATTTCCTCACGAATTCGCTCAAATATTAAAACATTTGCATCCACCGCCATACCGACAGTAAGTGCAATACCGGCAATTCCAGGTAAAGTTAGAGTTGCTTCAAGCAGAGTGAGAATTGATAATATAAGAATTACATTAGAAAAAAGCGCAACAGAGGCCAATACACCTAATTTACCGTAAGTGATAATTATAAATAAAGCCACGGCTATAATAGAGATTGTTGCTGCCATTTCCCCTGCCTTTATTGATTCTTCTCCAAGGCTTGGGCCAATGTTTTTTTCTTCAATTATTTTAAGTGGTGCTGGCAGTGCTCCAGATTTTAAAAGTATTGCAAGTTCGCTTGCTTGTTTTTCAGTAAAATTACCGCTAATTTCTCCCTCTCCATTTAAAATTGGCTCACGTGTTGTAGGTACTGTTAAAACTGTGTTATCCAGAACAATTGCAAAAGGTTTTCCCACATTTTCTTTAGTGATTTTCGCGAATCTTTTACTCGCTATGCTGTCAAATTTAAAATGCACTGTCGGTTTACCTAAATTGCCGAATCTAACTGATGCGTTAACCAGCGAATCGCCACCTATTTCAGTCTTGCGGAATATTGGATAAGAATTACCTAAAGAATCCTTGAGCATGACAGTAGTTTCGTAATCTATATCCTGCACCTTGGCTATGTTAGTGTTTGCCAAATGAAAAGCTAGCTTAGCAGTTTTGCCAAGCAGAGATTTTATCTGCTTGGTGTCTTCTACTCCAGGCACCTGCACTAATATTTTATTCTGCCCTTGTTTTTGAACGCTGACTTCCTTTGTGCCAAGTTTATCCAAACGGCGCTGGACATTGTTTATTGATTCTGCAACTGCTTCACTGATCAAAGAATTTTTATAATGGGGTTTATACGAAATGAGAATTGAAGAATCTTTTCTATTTAGCTCTAAATTTGGATTTATCGCATTAATCAACATAGATGCTTTTTTATAATCATCAATATTATTTAAAGTTACAACGCTATTTTGTACGTTAGATTCAATATTTTTTGTTAGCAATGTCTCTTTTATTTCGTTAGCTAGCATGCTTAGCTTTTCCTTAAAATAGAAGTCTAAGTCTATGTTTAAAAGCAAAGATGCCCCTCCTTTCAGGTCAAGGCCTAAGTTTATTCTTTTTTTCGAAATAAAAAGCTTATTATCAAAGAAATTTGGCAGTGTTATGTATAAAGCAAGTAAACAGATGCATAATACTGAAAAAGATTTGATTATAAGTCTGTTATACATAAGTTGTAGGTTTAAAATTGTAATAATTGATTGTAAGTTAAAAATAGATTTTTGTAAAATTCTCTATTTGACCTTACCCAGAAAAAGTAGAGAGAAAGTTAAGACGTTTTTATCATGAGAATAAATTGTGCAGGAAT
>NZ_JBIXJM010000179.1:0-16899 GCF_044752445.1 Wolbachia endosymbiont of Drosophila barbarae
CTCCCATAAAGTAGTTCGTCCAATTTTAAATCTTGCTGCCACTGTTTCTCTGCTTTCTCCTTCGTCTAGCGCTTCCATTGCTTTTTTCCTTAAGTCATAACTATATGCTGCTGGCACTCANCCTCCTTATCATCTTCTATCCTTATCTTATCACATCCGGACTTCTATGAAAAGAGCTATAACTGCTGCTATCATCCGCTTGCATTTGATCTATATAGTTAGATTCTTCTTCCTGTATAGTATTTTTTGCGTTATCCTCACCAACCGTTCCTTTCTCCCCAGACTTGGCTTCACTCTCTACCACAACTTCTTCGTCTACTTGCTCATCATCAATTGTAAATTCAGTACCTATCTGATTGCTATCTTCCTCCAATTCATTAGATAATTTTTCAGATAGCTGGTCACCACTCAAATATGGTTCCTTTGAATATTTAGCATAATTATGGGGATCGGTTCTGTTTTCTGAATAAAACCCACTTTCAAAGTCTGAGTAGGAGCTTTGATTGAGCACAAAAAATAAGTTTTCATAATTAACCAGCATATCACTATCAGGGCTAACAAAATTTAAATATTCATCGCCTTCCCATTCTGGGTGGTGTCTATACTCTGCTATGTAGTATTTACTAGAGTCGAGAGGTATCTTGTCACCTTCTTCCCCATCAAGTTGTAAAACTACTGCTGAATGCCCATTACCTAAATCATTACCTTTTACCACTTTGAATATTTTAATCTCATCCTTTTCTACAAGTTCTTTTAACTCCTCGTTCTTTTCATTTAACTCTTCCTCCCTTTGTCTTTCTGCTTCTCTCTCTCTTGCCAATCTTTCTGCTTCTTCATCAGCTTTCTTCTGCAGTTGTGAGAATACATTTTGTAATATATCTTGTGTGGTTAAGCTATTTGTGTTGCTTAAAAAATTATCTAACACATTTGATGCAATTGGTGACAATTCACCGTGATCATCAAATACTTTTTCCTTTGCTTTATCATAGTGATTTGGGTTATAGATTGCATACAGAGGATAAAAACCATAATCTGCAATTGACGCTCCGTCAGGTGATAGTTCCATTGAGAATCCATAGTAATTAAGTGGAAGATTGGAGGTTAAATATTTACCGTTATCATCCCTAACGTGTAGCTCACTTCTACCATTGTGCTCACTATATTTGTTGTAGTAGATATAAAAATTCTCATGGTTAAGATTGAAGTGATCATCTAGATTATCGAATTGAATTGTACTGCCAAGCTTCTCGCGCAAAAGATTTTTGCTTTCATCTGTAAGCTTTATATGTGCAGAAAAGTAGTATCGATCTATAGGTTCGCCTTTTTCTATTTCAAAGTTCAAAGTAATCTTGTCGTTGACCATTGGTAGCCTCCACAAATTCTATAAATCATTTTATTTATCAATCATACGGTCTGTACTATGAAAAATGTGTTAAACGTTAAGATTTTCTCTGTACCGATTCATCTATATTGCCAAGCTTAATAAAGTTACAAGCTCTTTAAAACAATGTTAAACTCAATCACTATGGCAAAAACAGTTGACGTATTACTACCACTTCCAATTGATCAGTTATTTTCATATGCAATTGAGGAAAATACTGAGATTTTACTTGGAGATTACGTAGTGGTGCCATTTGGCAAAAAACGCTTAATCGGAATAGTTTGGAAATACAGTGATAAAAGTAACCGAGAATTAAAATTTATTGAGCAAAAAATCGATTTACCAAATATTAGACCAAAATTGATTGCATTTGCAGAGTGGGTTGCACAATACAATTTAATACCTATTGGTATGCTTGCCAAAGTGATAATGGGAGGAGTGTTAAAAGTAAATCACATAGATAAATTGGTTTGTGTTGAACAAAAGCAGGAAACAAGTGAAATAAGTTGCCAATTAAGCCCTGAACAGCAGATAGCTAGTGATAAAATAATCAGCAATTTGAACGAGTATTCAGTGACTTTGCTTGACGGTGAGACAGGATCTGGAAAAACGGAAGTTTATCTCTCTGTGATTGCACAATTGATTAAGAATTACACTGCCGTTCCAAATGCTGCTCAGACTTTACCATCCCAGTGCCCAGAGACACAACTGTACGAACATTGTGATTTGGGTCTACCAAGAGGGTGTCATCCGAGTAGCCTGACACTGGGATCCAGTTTTTCATATAACCTCATTACAAATGTTTATTTTAACTTAAAACCAATACCTAATTTACAATCAAAATTCCTGGATTCCAGTGTCAAACACTGGAATGACACCTTTATACTCAAGGCAAAACCCACTGTAACATTTAGCATACCGTCTTTGCCACGTACTAGTATGACACCAGAATATGTTGAAATGACATCAGGAGAAGGTAATACACAAATTTTAATCCTCCTACCTGAAATTGTTTTAACTTCACAATTGGTAAATCGTGTTCGCGGTCAGATATCAAAAAACTTAGTTGAATGGTACTCAGGGCTCACTCCAAAAACTCGCCGGAATAATTGGCTCAATATAGCAAATGGAAATGCGCAGATAATTATTGGTGCACGGTCAGCGCTTTTTTTGCCTTATAAAAACCTAAAATTGATTATCGTTGATGAAGAGCACGACTCATCTTTTAAACAAGAACAGGGAATTATATATAATGCTCGAGATATGGCGATAATCTTAGCCAAATTTGAAAATATTCCGATTATTTTATCATCAGCTACTCCACTGCTTGAAACGATTCATCATGTTAGAAACGGGAATTACAATCATGTAAAGCTAACTAAACGATTTGGTGGTGCAGAATTGCCACTCATTAAAGTAGTAGATATGAGGAACAACAAGCAATGGATCTCCTCTGAGCTTTTTGAAAGCATCAAACAAACCATAGAGAAAAAACAGCAGGTTATGCTTTTTCTAAACCGCAGAGGGTATGCACAACTGGCAGTTTGTAAAAAGTGTGGATATAAAATTTCCTGCTTAAATTGTGCTGTTTGGCTTACATATCACAAGAAAAAAAATGCTCTTTTGTGCCACCACTGCTCTTATCAATTGAAACTTCCAGAAAAATGCTCTAATTGCCAAAGTGAACAGCCGTTGTCCCTCTACGGCATAGGAATTGAAAAGTTACTTGAAGAAATGGTGAAATTAATACCAAACGCAAAAACTGCGATGATAAGCAGCGATCAAAAGTCGGTTAGTAACGTAATTGACTTAGTGTTGAAAGAAGAGGTGAACATTATAATCGGCACACAAATAATTGCTAAAGGGCACAATTTTCCCAAATTAACTTTGGTTGGAGTAATGAATGCAGATTTGAGCCTCGAAAATTCTGATTTGAGAGCAGCGGAAAAGACGTATCAATTATTGCACCAAGTTGCAGGCAGGTCAGGAAGGTTTAATGAAAAAGGAATGGTAATAGTGCAAACCAATAACCCTGAAAGTTCAATAATAAAAGCATTGCTGCATCAAAAAAGGGACTCATTTTATGAAATTGAACTTAAGTCAAGACGTGAAGCCAAAATGCCACCATTTAGCAGATTAATAGCGCTTATCATTTGTGGTAAGAATCAGATTGCAACACAAAAAGCAGCGAATGAAATAGTAAAATCTCTTCTTTGTCATCCAAGTAGCTTAACTACTTGTATCCAGGAAAAAAATGTAGGTGTAGACAAAAAGGAATTTGAAATTCTTGGCCCATCACCAGCAGCGATAAATTTTTTAAATAATAAGTATCGGTATAGGGTATTATTAAAAATACACAATAAACACAGTTTATCTATACAAAAAAAGCTGAAATATTGGATTAAAAATTGTAACTTGAATTCGAGTATTGCAGTGATAATAGATGTTGATCCTGTGAGTTTTTTTTAACGAGTTCCGTTAAGCCTTCTTGCCAATTACCACAACATTCTTACTGGGAAAAAAATAATCAGGTACAACCATATTTTTTGGTGCAGGACCCCCAATCACTCGGCCTGATGTATCATAATATGAACCGTGGCAAGGACAGAACCAACCATTACCATCTCTTGTAGCGTGGTCAACCGGTACACACCCAAGATGTGTACATATTCCGATCATGATTAACCATTCGTCTTTTCCTTCGTATACTCTCTGCTCATCTAATTGAGGATCCCTCAAGCTCTTCACATTCACAGCTCTTGCAGCCTCAATTTCTTGCTTTGTGCGTCTACGAATGAATACTGGTTTACCTTGCCACTTTACTTTTACTCCATGTCCTTCCTGAATTCCAGACAAATTCACTTCCACTGTGGAAGTTGCTAGAACTTCAGCAGAAGGATTCATAGATTTAACCAGTGGCCAAAGTCCACTTGCAGCTCCTATACCTGCCATAGCGCATGTAGTTAATGTTATAAAATCTCTCCTACTCTTATTTTTAGTAAGATCTTTAACAGGAGGTGTTTTTTTATCCTCTTTGTCTGCCAGTGGTTTTTTATTTTTAGTTAAATTTTTGTCCATTGATCTTTACTTAGCCATAAGTATATATTTTAATTTAAATACTGCGTATTAATCAACAAAAACTTGCGCTTTTTGTTTAACCTGTACTACAGTTGAGAAGAGATAGAGTTTTCAACTTCAGAAATACTATCTTCAGTGGAATCAGGATCTTCAATTTTCGCTACTGACACCACCTTTTCTCTACTTTCTGTTTTAAATAGAGTTACTCCCTGAGTGCTACGTCCTGCAATCCTGATATCATTTACTGAAATACGAATTAACTTTCCTTTATCTGTAATAAGCATTATATTATTACCCTGCTCAACTGGAAAACTAGCAATAACATTACCATTTCTGCTAGTAGTAAGAATATTGGTGATACCAACACCACCCCTATTAGTTATTCTATACTCATACGCAGAAGTTCTTTTACCAAAGCCATTTTCAGTAATAGTTAATATAAACTCCTCATTCACTGCAAGTTTTAAGAATAATTCGTTATCTATTCCTAAATCATTTAAAGTCTTTTCCAATTTATAATCAATGGAGGTATTAATTGCAGTTCCCAGTCTTTTTGCAAGTGGAACTTTTAAGTAAAGTTCTTTTGTTTCTGTTGCTACACCTATCCCATTTAATATGGTCATGGATATCACGCTGTCATTCTTTGCAAGTTTGATACCTCTTACGCCATCTGAATTGCGACTTTTAAATTGACGCACATCACTTACAACAAATCTGATACTTTTGCCGAATCTTGTTGAAAGAAAAACATGATCAATTGCATTGCATACTTTAACCGATATTAATTTGTCTCCTTCATCGAGCTTTATTGCTATTTTTCCATTGCTTGGAATATAGTGAAAGTCCGCTAAAGAGTTACGCCTTATGTTTCCATGAGCAGTAGCAAAAACTATGTTTTGATTTTCGTCATTTTCACTTGGCAATGGCATGATATTAGTTATAGTTTCACCATCGCTAAGCGGAAATATGTTAACAAGTGCTCTTCCACGTGCAGTTGGTTCTGCAAGAGGCAACTTATAAACTTTTAATCTATAAACTCGACCAATATTAGAAAAGAATAAGAGGCTAGTGTGGGTATTCCCAACAAATAATTTTGTGATTACATCCTCTTCTTTTAATCCTTGTCCTAGCTTTCCTTTTCCACCACGACGCTGAGTGCTGTAGTGAGAAAGCTTCACACGCTTGATATAACCATTCATAGTTACGGTTATCACCATATCCTCTTGTGGAATTAGATCTTCAGCTTCAATGTCCGTATCTGATTCCTCTATTGAAGTTTTTCGCGGCACAGCAAATCTGTTCTTTATTTCTTGTAGATTGTTTTTTATTTCCTTCATCAACTTCTCTTCTGAGCCAAGAAAAGCGATATATTCTTTTATCAGGTTGATCATTGAACTTAGCTCAGCTTCTAATTTGTCTTTTTCAAGGCCTGTTAAACGCTGCAGTTTCATATCAAGGATAGCTTTAATTTGTAGCTCAGTTAATCTATACACTCCATCTTTCAAAAAGCTTGCGCTATCTGAAATCAACTCGATGATAGTGTTGATTTCATTCGAAGTTTTCCATTCTTTATTTAAAAGTTCTCTACTTGCTTCCGCAGGATCTTTTGCACCGCGGATGATTTTTATCACTTTATCTATGCTGAGGACCGCAATGTAGAGCCCTATATATATATGAGCTTTTTCTCTCGTTTTTCTTAGACGAAATTCTGTTCTCCTGATTAACACTTCTTTTCTAAAGTCAACAAAAGCAGCTATGATTTCTTTTAACGACATCAAAGCAGGTCTGTTGTTATTGAGTACTAAAGTGTTAACACTAAAACTACTTCTTAGTGGAGTTAGTCCCAATATTTGATTAAGTATAAAACTTGCTTCAGCATTTCTTCTGAGGTCAATTACTACTCTAATACCAGACTTATCGGACTCATCCCTAATTTCTGTTATGCCATCAATTCTTTTTTCTTTTACAAGCTCACCTATCTTCTCAATTAATTTTACTTTATTTACCTGGTAAGGTATTTCATCAATCACTATTGCTTGCCTATCTTGTGGCAGGTCTTCTATGTGAGTCTTGCCTTGCACAACAATTGATCCACGACCCGTTGCAAATGCTGATCTTATTCCAGACCTTCCAAGAATCGTTCCCCCAGTTGGGAAATCCGGCCCTGGCATCACTTCAAGTAACTCATCCAAAGTAACTTCAGGATTATCTACATATAATATACAAGCATCTATTATTTCTCCAAGATTATGAGAAGGAATATTGGTTGCCATACCAACTGCAACACCACTTGCACCGTTTACCAATAGATTCGGAAACTCTGCAGGCAGCACAACTGGTTCTGTTTCATTTCCATCGTAGTTTGGCCTAAAATTAACTGTATCTTCATCAATATCATTCAGTAAAAAGTGCGACACTTTTTGAAGTCTTGCTTCTGTGTATCGCATTGAAGCTGGTGGATCTCCGTCTATCGAACCAAAGTTACCTTGCCCATCAACAAGTGGTAAAAGAAGAGAGAAATCTTGGGCCATTCTAACCAAGGAATCGTAAATAGCTGCATCACCATGTGGGTGATATTTCCCCATTACATCCCCTACTATACGAGCTGCCTTTTTATATGGCTTACCAGCATCGAATCCAGCTCTCGACATTGCATATAATATGCGCCTATGAACAGGTTTAAATCCATCTCGCACGTCAGGTATAGCCCGGCTTATGATAACGCTCATTGCGTAGGAAAGATAAGAATCTTCCAGCTCTTTTACTATTGAGATTGGTACTATATTATCCTGCATTTTCTATACTTTAATTGAAGTAATTAATAATACTAACATTCAGTTAAGCAAATGGGCAATGACAGACTTGAACTGCCGACCTCCTCGGTGTAAACGAGATGCTCTACCAGCTGAGCTAATTGCCCCTTTAGATCTAATTCTATAGCTCAATATTATTATTGTAAACAAAAATAGCGATAAATTGTATCCGTTCAGCCAATGGCGTCAACTTAAGGAAAAATATCAGCGATAGTGTATAAAATTTCTCTCTAAAACTTTTACCATTAAATTATCCAAAGAGTGCAAGGGACAGCACTTTTGTTTCTGTTTTATTTCAACACAGAAGTCTAAAATGTGTCCTTAAGTTGACGCCATTGCCTGAACAGATACGATAAATTAGCTTTAGGTAAGCTATAAGCTTTTATGAAATCTTTGGGTGCGTGCTGTGAAGTTTTATAAATTTTAGTCTTGCTGTCACTTTGTATAAAGGTATTTTTTCACTCACATCTTTCGAAGTTGTAGCCATGTTTAACAACTTTAAGTAGAATATTGTAGCATTTTGAAAATCTGAAAGTTTATCTAGAATAACAGCTAAATTATAAGTATAAAAAATATTGTTTTCATCGAGGGAAATAGCAGTTATCATATACTCTTTACCTTTTACATAATCCTCCTTTTTCATATAGATCAGACCTAAATTTGCTAATAAAGGAGCATAATTTTTATGTATATCATACAATTTTAACATTTCACTCAACGCCAGATCAGGATCATATTGTGAGATTATCGTCAGAAAATTTTTTAATATGTAAGGGTTACTAGGGTGTTCTTTTAACAGTCTTGTGTAAATCTCTACAGCTTTTTTGTATTCTTTATTAGCGTAATAAATATTTCCCAATCCAATTAAAGCATTTTTATGATAAGGAAACTTTGCAATGATCTGATTAAGGAGAGAAATAGCTGTTTCATTATCTCCTGATTCAAAGGAATCTTTTGCTTTTTTTAAAGTAGAGTATATGTCAAAACTCTTGCCAGAATTCTGCGCAATTTTGATGTTAAATTTATCACTTTTTCTCTCAATAACATCAAGATCTTTATATTTTTTATCAGCTTTTATATGCTTGACAACACTATCAAAGGCCTTCTGTATCTCCAAATTTTCACTAGCATAGGTAACAGAAGACCTCCATAAAATCACAACGCAAATTAACATGCAGATAAACATAGGTCCTAGTGTTGTGGCATTGGCTGCAGCGTGTAACCAGTAAACCTTATTTCTTTGAGCTATATGCAACACATTACAAATTCATAAATGCTAAATTACCTATCTCATACAATAATAAAGATATTATTAATTAGCGGGACGAACATGCTGTGTAGCCTTTCAGAATGCATTTATCTTTTGTCTTCCATATTTCGCTTTATTTCCACAAAAATGCTTCGATTTATCTTAACATTTTGTCAACTACCTTTATAGGAATGACAATTTAAAAGGGCATTTTTACATATTCCATATGGCTGCCAGTTGCACCCCTCACATGCGTACTCGAATTTCTCTAAAGACATTTTCTCCCTAATCTTTTCTACCGCTTCACTCCAGGTCAAAGTCTCGCCAATTTTAATTCCTAAAATTTCCATACGCCTTCTATCTAGCTCTAAAACTTTAGCTTGTGTGGTGCATTTACCTTGTTTAGTCTGATTTGGACAAGCACTACAGATATTATCAAGGTTACCAACTACTTCGATTTGAGTACTAATTACTTTGCTTGCTATCCTTTTATAATTTTCTACAAAACCCTGAGAATACCCATATCCCCGAAACGCGAGGGTGCACATGAAATGATGAGGGCGGAATTTTATCATTTTTTCAAATATTGCAAAGCTGCTACAAGTAGAAAAATTTTTACCAAACCAGGAAGGATAAATGGCAAAACACCCACCATTATTGCTTGTCTCAGACCCAAGTAAACAGCAAGCCAACTAACACCACAAACAAAGATTATAACTGTACCAGCCAGACAACTTAAAGAATTACACACAAATGATTTATACTTAGAGTTCAGTAATTCATTTACTTTGCTCATTACCATAACGGCAGCTAAACAGCCAATTAAATATCCACCTGTTGGTCCGAGAAAAATGTGATAACCACCAGAAAAATTCGCAAGAACAGGCAATCCTGCTGCACCAAGTGATAGATATGTAAGCACAGAATAAAATGCTGTTCTGCGGTTAAATTTAAGCCCAATAAGCATTACTCCTAAAGTTTGCAATGTGATAGGCACAGGCTGCAATGGTATGCTTATTTGAGCCATCAAGAATAAAAGTAAAATGCAAGACAATATTTCAGCCAGTGTTGATCTGCTGCTAGATTGTGTTATAAACATACCTTCCCAATAAAAATAACTTATTAAATGTAATATATGTGTATGAGAGGTTTTGCAATTTAAATTTTGCTTATATTGTGCTACAATGAATTATTTATGCACTATTAAATTAAAAATGATGAGTAAACAAGATCTATTATCGTTGATGAAAGCAAGACACAGCGGACGTTCATACGATCCTACAAGAGCAATATCTCAGGAAGACATGGATATTTTAATGGAAGCTGTAAGGCTGATTCCCTCATGTTTTGGTGATGAACCCTGGAGATACGTAATATGCAACAAACAGAACAATCAAAGCGCATGGGAAAAGCTGCTAAATTGCCTTGATGAATCTAATCAAAAATGGGCAAAAGATGCACAAGTGTTAATCATATCTTTAAGTGCTAAAAACTTCCGTAAACAAGGTAAAGGAGAAAATCTTTGGGCTAATCATGATACTGGTGCAGCAAATTATGGACTTATGTTACAAGCTGCAGTTATGAACTTAATGGCCCATCAAATGGGTGGATTTGATAGAGATAAAATAGTGAAAGAGTTCAATATACCCAATGACTTTAACGTAATGTCAGTGATAGCGGTTGGTTACGAAGAAGAGGGCGCTGAAACAAGTAAGAAAAAAAGGAGACCAATAGAAGAAATGTTTTTTTATGATGAGTGGCCAAGGTCCTGAAAATTTTATCAAAATGCACGGCACTGGTAACAACTTCGTTATCATAGACTCACGTTCAACAAACAATTTAGACTGGAACCATAGACAAATTGCTGATCAAAGCAGTTGTGATCAAGTGATAATTATAACAATGTCTAATGCTGCAGACTGTTTTATGCATATCTATAATGCTGATGGCAGTCGAGCTGAAATGTGCGGAAACGCAGCACGCTGTGTTGGATATTTGATAATGTCAGAAAAAGGTACTGAGTATATCACTATTGAGCTGGTAAACAAACGCATTTTAGAGTGTTTTAAAGTGGGTGATAAATCCATAAAGGTTAACATGGGCAAACCTTTGCTAAAATGGCATGAAATTCCCTTGTCTACTGAGTGTGACACTCTTCACTTACCTATAGAGCTTGAAATGCTAAAAGATCCTGTTGCAGTAAATATTGGTAATCCTCACATAGTTTTTTTTGTTGATAACGTAAATGAAATACCATTGCAAAGTTTAGGATCAAAGTTGGAAAGTCACGTATTATTTCCTCAGAAAATTAATATTAGTATTGCACAAGTTGAAAAGTCTGGAGAAATAGCTTTAAGAGTTTGGGAAAGAGGTACAGGCATTACTGCATCATGCGGTAGTGCAGCCTGTGCAGCACTTGTTACATCCACACTACGTGGATATCTGACTGTCCAACAGACTTCAGTAAATTTACCAGGAGGGAAGTTATTAATCGAATGGGCAAATAACGTATTCATGACCGGTGATATAGGGTTTTTGTGACCCTAATTCTAGTGATGCATTACTTCCAATACCTTCTTACCAATTACTGCAGGGGTTTCAGCAATTGCAATCCCGGCACTCCGCATAACTTCTAGTTTTGCACCAGCACTTCCACCGCTGGAAGAGATGATTGCTCCAGCGTGTCCCATACGTCTTCCTGGAGGTGCCGTTTGGCCTGCTACAAAACCAACGATTGGCTTTTTAGTTTTTTCTGTTTTCACAAAATGTGATACATTTTCTTCTTCGTTTCCACCTATTTCACCAATAACTACAATACCATGAGTATCGTTATCTTTTAAAAAGAGCTCCATACAGTCAACAAATGTCATACCATGAACTGGATCCCCCCCAATTCCGATACATGTGGATTGACCAAGACCAACAGCAGTTGTTTGTGCTACTGCTTCGTAAGTTAAAGTTCCAGAGCGAGACATAATTCCTATGTGTCCACGCTTATGGATATGGCCAGGCATAATTCCTATTTTGCACTCTTCAGGCGTAATAATTCCCGGGCAGTTGGGACCAATCAATCGACTTTTTGAATCAACAAGCGCGCGCTTAACTTTCACCATATCAAGTATAGGAATGCCCTCTGTAATACAAACTATCAATTCTATTTTTGCATCTATTGCTTCAAGTATTGCAGCAGCAGCAAATTTAGCAGGTACATATATAACTGTAGCATTTGCACCGGTTTTTTCTTTGGCTTCTGCTACAGTATTAAAAACCGGTAAACTAAGGTGAGTGCTACCACCCTTTCCAGGAGTTACACCGCCAACCATTTTCGTTCCGTAATCAATTGCTTGCTCTGAATGAAATGTGCCTTGTGCACCAGTAAAACCCTGGCATATTAATCTTGTATCTTTGTTTACTAAAACGGACATGCTTTATTTTACCTCTTTTACTATCTTTTGTGCAGCATCACCCAGTTCATCTGCAGCAATAATATTTAATCCCGACTCTTCTAAAATTTTTTTTCCTTCTTCAAAATTAGTACCTGATAATCTAACCACTAGAGGAACTTCAATGCTCATTTCTTTTGCAGCAGCAACAATTCCACTTGCAATAATATCGCAACGCATTATACCACCAAATATGTTAACCAGAATTCCTTTTACGTTGCTATCAGACAATATAATTTTAAATGCTTCAGTTACAGTTTCTTTACTCGCTCCACCACCAACATCCAAAAAGTTAGCAGGCTCTGCTCCGTAGTATTTTATTATATCCATTGTTGCCATAGCAAGACCTGCACCGTTTACCATGCAACCAATACTGCCATCCATTTTGATGTAACTGAGCCCATATTTTGAAGCCTCTATCTCTTCTTTCACTTCTTCATCATAATCACGAAGTTCCATAATTTCTGGGTGACGATATAAAGCATTGTCATCGAAATTAATTTTCGCATCGAGCGCAATAAAATCTCCAGAATTTGTTTCAACCAGTGGATTAATTTCAATTTGGCTCGCGTCAGTTGCAATAAACGCATCATATATTTTTTTTGCAATGTTCGATATTTTTTCTATTTGTTCTGGACTCAAATCAAAACTGCTGCTTAACTTGCTGCTATCAAAACTTGTAGCAGAATCAATATCAAATTTCACAATTTTTGCAGGAGAATTTTTCGCCACTTCTTCAATGTCCATTCCACCTTCTGAGGAAAATATGAATATTGGACTACTGAGCTTCGGGTCGATTACCAGGCTTAAATAATACTCTTTCTTAATGCTTGAGCCTTCTTCAACGTACACTTTTCTTACTTGCTGCCCGCTTGGCCCTGTTTGATGAGTAACTAAAGTCATACCAATCATGTCCTTTACAAACTGTTGAGCTTCTTCAACTGACTTTGCTAGCTTTACGCCACCGGCTTTACCCCTACCACCTGCATGAATTTGAGCTTTAACTACAAACACGTCAGATTTTAATTGACTTACTTGAGTCTTTACTTCTTCTGCAGATGTAGCAATAAAACCTTTTGGCACTGGGACATTAAATTTATGCAAAACTTCTTTCGCTTGATATTCGTGAATATTCATAAAATAACCAATGATAAACTATTAACTTGAGTACAAACTACCAACCATAACGTTGCCTTCTGCACTCTTGTTGGTACCTCTTTTTTTTAGCTTCAGCTTTCTTTTTAGCTCTTTTTTCTGATTTTTTTTCATGATATTGTTTTTTCATTTTCAACCCTCTTCCTTCCTTTTGAATTGTTTTTTTCAATACTGGAAGAGCTCTGTCTACATCACCATAATGGACTGATACTTCTATCAAACTCTATACCTCCTTCGGTAATCATTTCAAAATCTATTTATAAATTAGAAAATTAACATTGTCAATTATTTTATAAACTTGAGCGTTAAAATGTAATATGCCATAATTTACATGGTGAATAATGTCATTCCAGTGTCAGCTACTTGCTTACTGATGGAGATTACTCTTATGTTACAGCGTTCTTACAATTATACTAACATCGGGGCGGAGAGATTTGAACTCCCGACCCTTTGGTCCCAAACCAAATGCGCTACCAGGCTGCGCTACGCCCCGACTTCTTTACTCAGAGTATCAATAACTCAGGCAAAATGCAAGATTCATTTGTTTACTTTAGAAAAAATATAATATGAGATTTAATATTATCTTAGAATATGTTTTTTATTAGCTCCTCTTTAACAACAGACTGCTTCGTAGAAAGTCTACAGGGTTTTTGTGCGCGCAACACTGAACCAGATTTCTTTATCTTAGCCATATTTAAAAATCTAGCTACACCAATTGGTGAAAGTTAGTGCAGCAACCACAGCGGTATCGACTCTTAAAATTCTTTTTCCTAGACTCAATTTTTGACAAAACTTATCGGCAAGATCAAGTTCATAAGATGAAAAACCACCTTCAGGGCCAACAATAATAGCAACATTTTTCTTACCTTTCAGCACTTTATCAGCTTTACCTGTTTCATCACATAAAACAAAATTTTTACTCTGGGAATCAGGTAATTTGCAAAAGTTAATAGGAGGCAAAATCTCTGGTATACTCATCCTACCGGATTGTTCCGCTGCTTCGATTGCTTGTAATTTTGCTCTACTTAGGTTAATGTTTTTTACTACTGTACGTTCCGTTGAAATAAATTGAATGCAAGTTATTCCCATTTCAGTTGCCTGTCTTACTATGTTGTTCAAAGCAGCACTTTTTACCATGGCACAATACAGGTATAAATTTTCCTCATATTGCTGTTGTTTGGCACATTCTTTGAGTGTAATTTTTGTCAATTTACGCGATATATTAACTACTTCTCCTAACCATTCTCCATCTTTTCCATTAAAAAGAGAGAGATTATCATACTTCTTAAGCCGCATTACATTGCAAATATAGTGACTTTGTTGTGGATTAAGTGCTAAACTCACGCCTTGTGATAAAGCTTCTTCAACATAAAGCCTAATTTTTCCCATTTAAAACTTTAATTATATTCTATTTGAGTGACTCTTACGGGATTTGAACCCGTGTTACCACCGTGAAAGGGTGGTGTCCTAACCACTAGACGAAAGAGTCAACTTGAATCTAACTAGGTTATATCGATTACATATATAAAGTCAATTCAATTATTTTGAATCACATAGTTAGAGGGATATATCAGTAATCTTATATCGACAGCCTCCTATTACTCCATGCTCAATACTCACTGAACCTATCTCAGATTTAGGAGCTAATTCTAATTGTTGTTCAACTTTTGTATCGGAATCATAGCCAGAATCGTAGCCAGAATCTCTACGCTCATATTTCTGCCTTATTTCTTCTACACTAAAGCCAGCCTTGGTCTTAATTTTTTGATCATTAGTCTGTTGCTGACTTATCGACTTATTAGCACTTAGCTCATTTAGCTTCACTTGCCAATCATTCACTTTATCTTGCACTAACCCATGGCAAGTTCCAGAATTAGCTTTTATGTCTTTTGCTTTTCTTTCTGCTCTTTTCTTGGACAAATCTACCCTAGCATAAATAGGTTCTGACGACTGTTCTGGCTCTTTCTGTTTTAGGCTAGCAGGCTTTTTTTGTTCTGAAAGATTATCTATAGTGCAATAAATAGGTTCTTCTGATATACTCAAATAACCACTATCTTCCAATGATAAATTTTCAGTGGATTTTTTATGTGAATCATATATTTCAGCATAAATAGATTCTTCTGATACACTCAAATAACCATTCTCCCCTAATGAGTTACTAACCTTAGCATCATACACCTCAGCGTAAATTGGCTCTTTTGAAGGCAAAGCATCATAATTAGTGCTCTTTGGCTTATACTCAAAAGTTCTAGGAGGTTTTTGAGGTGGTATTACATTGTTGTTCACCTCAGCGTACATAGTTATTGGCTCATATTCAGAGGTTCTAGGAGGTTTTTGTTGTATAGCTTCAACATTCAAATCATCTGTAGAATAATACTCTGCGCCTTTTCCTAGTAAAAAGGAAACTGTGGGGTGAAGAATTATCTCTGCTGGTAAGTTTTTCTCACTATCCAATTTTAGATTTTTTGATTCTGCTAAACTCTCAATAACACGAATTATAACATTCTTTCCATTCTCATCTATTGAGTGGATATCAGCTCCACGATTAATCAGCAATTCCATTATTTTGTGATCTGTAGCATGTCCTAAAGCCTGATTTAAAGCTTGATTATTATTTATATCAAATGATCCTGTATTCTTGAAAGACATAGTCTTTGAAAAGAATTTTCTAAAACTATTTAATGCATCATAGAGAATTAGAGTCAGTTTAACACCTTTTATGTCATTGTTTTTGACAGATTTAATTAAAAAATTATCTATTATGCCCATGATTATACCCCCTATATAAAAGCTCACTACCATGGTACAATTTTAAACTATGATGATTTATTTTCTACTAATAGCAGCTCTCTATAACCACTTAACAAGTGGTGGCATTGACATCATAATTGCATCTGGATTGCCGTCAGTCATTAAACCAAACCTTGTGCCACGATCGTATAACAGATTGAATTCTACATATCTGCCACGTTTTATTAATTGATTTTCTCGTTGTTCTTTTGTCCAAGATTTTTGCATATGTTTACGTATGACGTGCGAATAAATTTCCAAAAAGGCTTCACCTACTGCTTTTGTGAACTCAAAATCGTTTTCCCAGTTGCCAGAACTCAGATTATCATAGAAAATGCCACCAATACCACGTGGCTCTTTTCTGTGTTGTAAGAAAAAATAATTGTCACATTGCTCTTTAAATTTTGGATAATATCCGGTGTCAAATCTATCACATGTCATTTTGATTGATTCATGGATATACTTGCAATCTTCTTCATTTTTATATATTGGCGTAAAATCCATTCCTCCACCAAACCATTGTTTTGAAGTATATATCAGCCTTGTGTTCATATGTGCTGCAGGGATAAGGGGCGATTGCATATGAGACACTAAAGATATACCGCTTGCCCAAAACTCTCCGTTACTTTCACTTGCACCAGGAATCTCATTAATGGCTGAATCTGCAAATTTTCCGTGTACTTTTGAAACGTTTACTCCAACTTTTTCAAAAACATTACCAAAAATAATTGTAGATTCACCACCTCCACCACCTGGGCGATCCCACTTTCTCTTTTCGATCTTTGGTTCTGCGGATGATTGTTTTTCAATTGATAAGAAAGATTCTATGATCTTATCTCTTAGTGCACAGAACCATTTAAGTGCTTGTGTTTTTTGTTTTTCCATAATATCCTCTTACTAGCTTATTAACATTGTTATATCTGATACTTAAGGAACTTAATTAGATTTGGATGGTAATTATCTATCAAAGACGTTAATAAATCTATAATA
>NZ_JBIXJM010000180.1:0-5154 GCF_044752445.1 Wolbachia endosymbiont of Drosophila barbarae
CTCCCATAAAGTAGTTCGTCCAATTTTAAATCTTGCTGCCACTGTTTCTCTGCTTTCTCCTTCGTCTAGCGCTTCCATTGCTTTTTTCCTTAAGTCATAACTATATGCTGCTGGCACTCAACCTCCTTATCATCTTCTATCCTTATCTTATCACATCCGGACTTCTATGAAAAGAGCTATAACTTTTTGTTCTACCTCTTTTATGTCACTACCAATTGCCATAATTGCAGGTTGAAATTCGCTCATAAAATCTACAAGTTTCTCCATGTCTTCCTCATGAGTACTAGTACCCTTGCTCATAAGATTGTTCAAAAGACCAGCCTTATCTTCCCTTATTAACTGTCTTATGGCTGCTAGTTGCTCTTGATTCTGAAGCATTTTTATTATTTTTATTTCATTACTAAGCATTGTTCTTTCTCCTTCATCAGCTTCAAGATTCTTTTCCATTAAGTTGCTTATTAGCTTTTCAAAATTATTTTCTCTTCTTTGAACCTCAGGTAATTTATCTATTAAATCCTTATATGAACTTTTCACTGCTTTTCCTGCTTCAATCGCACCTTCTTTTATTTTTTCCCCTGCCTTTCCTATACCTATTCCTACATAACGTGCTCCAATAGCCACAAGCGCTATTAATGTAGCAAGCACAATAAGCGGAGAAAATGCTGCTCCTAATACCATTACGGCAGAAGCTATTCCAATTTTTTTATTTGCAGAGGCTGATTTAAAATAATTGACTAGATTATCCAGTGGACCTTTATTATTATTTATAACATTACTTATTGCTTGTTGGTTAACAGATTTTAACGCCTCTTCTATTATTTTTGAGTTAACATTTTCAGAAGTTAAACCTTCAAGCACTTCTTCAATGAATTTTATAAATAATTCTTTGTTGACCTCCTTTTGCAAGCCTTGGTCATTAATCGCTAAACCTAAATCTTTGAGGTTCATCCCTTTAACTTGTTCTGATAGGGTTGTAAATAACTCTTTTTTCCCCTCTTGTGAGGATTGTGCAATACTTTCTATTATATCTGAAATAGCTTTTCTTAGTTCTGGATAGTCAGTGTCAAAAAACATACTATTGCTAGATTCCATATTCAGCTTCGTTGATTATAAATATGCCTAATTATACATGCTAATCATTAATTATATTATAATTGATATAACATACCCCTTTCCAAATATAGAATTTGTATTAAAATATCTAGATTATATGAAATCAAGGTACTTTATGGGTGAAAAAAAATTAAAAGCTGCTGTGGTCTTATCAGGGTGTGGTCACCTTGACGGTGTAGAGGTAAGAGAAGCGGTTTTAAGTTTGCTTGTGCTTGATCAGCAGGAAGTGGATGTTAAATGCTTTGCACCTGATATCAATATCACACAAGTTATGAATCATAGAACAAAAGAGGCAACAAAAGAAAAAAGGAATGTACTTGTGGAAGCAGCAAGAATCGCAAGAGGCGAAATATATGACTTAAAAGAAGCCAAAGCTGAAAATTTTGACATGCTAGTTGTACCTGGTGGATACGGGGTTGCGAAAAATTTATCTGACTTAGCTGAAAGTAAAGACATGGTGACAGTAATGCCTGAATTTGAAAGATTAGTTTCAGAATTTTTTGTTACAAAAAAGCCAATAGGAGCGATATGCATATCTCCAGCCATCATTGTTTCAATTTTAAGTAGCAAGATAGGTAAAGAAGAAAGTAAGGTTAAGGTAACTATAGGAGATGACAGAGAACAGTTGATAGAAAGGCTTGGCGGCGAGCACATAAAATGCGATACAGAGTTATCAATAGAAGACGAAGAACATAATGTATTTTCCTGTTCTGCTTATATGCGTAGCGACGAAAGTACATACTCTGTATATCAAGGGATAAAGCATATGATTGACAGCATGGTAAAAAAGATTAACAAAAAAACTAAACAGCCATTCCTATAAGGTGTACTAAATAAGACTTCTCTATTAATCACACAATTAACTGTTGAATTTTACATTTCTAGCTGTATTATGGCTACGTAGCTAAAGTAACTTAGGTTTATCGACGCTTTACTACTTGTTAGCGGTGTGGTGTAGTGGCCATATATGTTTAGTTCTTTTTTTTAAGGTATTTTGTATGTCAGATCTTTTCTATATTGAAACTACGTGTTGTGTGGACGGTCAGTGTGATGTCTATACAGGGGAAGTGAGTTTTAATGATGTCATGTTAGGCAAGTTCAGTCTAAATTCGTGCAGCGGGAAAGAAGCTATGATAAATCTAGACATTATTACATTCGATATTAATATCGCTATTGATGGTCAAAATGGAAAGACAATAAAAAAAGACCTTAAAGGTCTTGAATTTGTAACTAAAGATGATGGTTCTTGGTATATTAATAAGGATTTTGGTGATGATAAATTTGAAGTTGTAGTAAAGCAATCATAATTTTACATCTCAGGTGTAACATTTAGTATAGGCGCTATTCTATTTATAATGTTCTTTACTATAGGCGCAGCAATTATTCCCCCGGTATGGTGCATCCCTTGAGGCTCATCAATAGCAATTAGCACTATGTACCTTGGGTCAAGCATAGTTAGCACTCCTATAAATGATGCTATGTTTGCATCTTTGCTATATTTACCATCTACAACTTTTTCCGCCGATCCAGTTTTTCCTCCTATTGAATATGCCTTTATTTTTGCTTTTCTGCCAGTGCCATCTGTTACTGCTGCACGTAATAATTTTCTCATTTCCCTGGAAGTTCTTCTTGAGATAATTTGCTCTCCTATACTTCTTTTATTCAACATCAAGGTTGCGTTATGAAATATCCCATTATTGATTAATGCTGCTGCAGTTTGTGCAAGATGTATAGGAGTTACAGCTATGCCATAACCATAAGATGCTGTTATTAAAGTGTTTTCACTCCATTTATCCGGGATTATCGGTGTGGATTTTTCTGGTATTTCTATTTTCAAAGGAGAAAATAGCTTCATAGCTTTAAAGTATTCTACCTGTTTTTCAATACCTAGTTTGACTGCAATTTTTGCTGCACCAATGTTGGATGATTTTACAAATATATCTTGCACAGTAATTTTTGGAATTTTAGATTTATGAAAATCCTGAATTTTATACTTTCCAATGGTGATTGGTGTTGATACGTCATATAAATCGCTAGTTTTTGTAGCGTTCGCATCAAGCGCTGCGGCTATTGTAAAGTATTTTAATACCGACCCCATCTCATATACCCCAAGACTGGCGCGATTAAACTTTTGTACGTCTTCTGCCTTATTCTGTAAGTTGGGATTAAAATCAGGTAGGCTGACCATCGAGATGACTTCACTATTTCTCACATTTAAAACAATTCCTACTCCGCCAAGTGCCTGATATCTGCTTACAGCTTTAGTTAGCTCTTCATGCACTATGCTTTGCACTCGTGTATCTAAGGATAGTATTAGGGGCTTTTCTTGCTCATTGTTTTTACTTATATACGCCTCAACTCCTGCAATACCATTGCCATCTATGTCAGTGTAACCAAGCACGTGTGAAAATAAATTACTGTGAGGATATATACGCTTTATGTCGTCATAAAAATTTACTCCTGGTACACCAGCGTTTTTGATCGCTAGTAATTCTTTTGGAGTCAAGTGCCGCTTTATCCAAGCAAATTTCTTTTCTGAAGTAAGTACTCTATATAAGTTCTTGTATTCGAGGTCATGCAAAGTAGAACACAGTTGTGCTGCTATACTTTCCGGATTCTTTACTTTGGTTGCATCTATATATAGTGATGTTGTGGGCACATTTGTTGCTATTACCACTCCATTTCTATCTAAAATATCAGGTTGTTTATGTACTATATTATCTTTTCTAAAATTTTCTGAAGTAGTAGGTTGATCAAATGTTAAAGAGAATATGCGAAAAATAATTATTATATAAAACGTAAATAATGGTACTATAAAACACAGTGAGCGGAGCTTATTTTTAAGTAATGCTTGCATATTTACTTGATTTGACAAAAATGGAAATCATCTTAGCTGAACCACGAGGTTTTTGTGCCGGGGTAAAAAGAGCTGTGGACATATTAGCTATTACTTTAGAAAAATACAAAAACGAGCGCCAAGTTTATGTGCTACACGAAATTGTTCACAATAAATATATAGTAGAGGACTTTAAGAAACAAGGAGTGGTTTTTGTAAGCAGTATCGAGGAAATTGAAGATAATGAAGGAATACTGATCTTCAGCGCGCACGGAGTATCAAAAAATATAGAAGATGAGGCAAAAAGAAAGGGTATTCAAGTGATTGATGCAACATGTCCTTTAGTCAACAAAGTGCATAAAGAAGCAAAAAGGTATGAAAACAGTGGTAAAGAATTAATTCTCATTGGGCATGAAAACCATCCAGAAGTTAAGGGAATTAGGGGAAGAGTAAACAATCCTATCACTTTAGTGCAAACTTTGCAGGATGTATATGATTTAAAGGTTAAAGATCCAGATAATTTGTCTTATGTTACACAAACTACGTTAAGCATCGACGATACCCGTGACATTATTGCTGCCTTGAAATTAAGGTTTCCAGGCATAACAGGTCCAGATTTAAAGGACATATGCTATGCAACGCAAAACAGACAAAATGCTGTTAAAAAGCTAGCTGAAATTGTAGACATGGTATTAGTTGTAGGAAGTAAAAATAGCTCAAATTCAAACCGCTTATTAGATCTGTGCACTGCCAGAGGAAAAAGAGCCTACTTGATTGATAATTACAGCTGTGTGAATAAAAGCTGGTTTCAGGGCGTAGAAAAGATAGGAATCACCGCAGGTGCTTCCGCTCCTGACATATTAGTTGATGAATTAATAGACTACCTAAAAGTAAACCTGAGTGTAAAAATTTCAGTTATACCAGGTGGTATTACTGAAAATGTTCAGTTTAAAATACCGAATCTGGTTTAAAACACAACTTATCTACTAAACTTCTCTTGAAATCACACAAACCAGCATCTATAGCTAAGACGTCATACCGCGATTCATTAGACTTCTTGCATAACCATATAACAAACTTTTATTGGGAATAGAAACGAAAAAACTTGCTTGACAAACTCCGCCAGCCCTCTTATCATGAAACTGAAGCTATTGTATTTGCTTTCGCCAATCTGCAGATTAAAAGGTAAGGATTACTTAATGTAT
>NZ_JBIXJM010000180.1:5184-5326 GCF_044752445.1 Wolbachia endosymbiont of Drosophila barbarae
ATAGATACTGTATGTCTTTACAAAACTTCATCTACATCTAGATTTTTATCTAAATAAGCTGAACGCGCTTACAAAGCGTTACAAGACATCAAAAAATGCCAATACTCGACAGAGATAGTAAAAGACTAGCTAACTCGGGGAT
>NZ_JBIXJM010000181.1:0-1881 GCF_044752445.1 Wolbachia endosymbiont of Drosophila barbarae
CTCCCATAAAGTAGTTCGTCCAATTTTAAATCTTGCTGCCACTGTTTCTCTGCTTTCTCCTTCGTCTAGCGCTTCCATTGCTTTTTTCCTTAAGTCATAACTATATGCTGCTGGCACTCAACCTCCTTATCATCTTCTATCCTTATCTTATCACATCCGGACTTCTATGAAAAGAGCTATAATAGCTCATTTTGAAAAAAACAAAAGCTTACAATTAGATGGCAAGCAAAAGGTTCAATTGATAAATAATTTGTTGGTTGCCCTAATCTCTGAGCAAGATGCACAACCGACGATTAGTTTAGATAATAATTAGCATAGAAGCCGATTGGGTTTCATAAATGCAAGTCACTATTAATTTCTTGATTAATAGACTAAATGATGTTATAAATTACACGCATTAGGGGTGCTCTAGAAAAGCTGAGAGTACATAAAGTACAACCCTTTGAACCTGATATTGTTAAAGCAAGCGTAGGAAAATGTATGTATATAAATATTGAAGAATGCTTCGGCTTCATTGCGTTAATTGCATCTCTAATTGGATTATCACCTCAAGTATATAAAGCATATATCACTAAAGTTACTCGTGATGTATCGATGTTAATGTTAGTAAACTATCTTATTTGTTCATTGTCTTGGATTGGCTATGGTCTTTACCAGAGCTCAATTTTTGTGGTGCTTAGCAATATTGCTGGATTAGTGATTAGCATAATATCAATTATTCAAAAATGTTACTACGATGCAAAACCTGCACCATGATCATGTGCTGCACTGCAGTACACAACAACAATATCGTTCTATTGTAGTGCTAAATGGAAAAATACCGAGCTCATCGTTTTTTAAACGAGATATACCTATTATTGCTGTAGATGGAGGAGCAAACAAGCTTCTATCAATTGGCGTAAAACCTGATCTTGTAGTAGGAGATTTGGATAGCGTAAATCTGGATTTACGTGCTAATTTGAATACGATATATCTACCTGATCAAGATTATTGCGACTTTTCTAAAGCAATGGCTCACTTAAAAACAGTAAAGTTATTGCCATCAATAGTAACGGGTATTACTGGAGGAGCAATTGATCACATACTACAGAATATTAACACTTTTCTAAGTACGGGCAGTATCTTTTACACACCTTCACCTCCCATGGTAGGTTACACTTTACAAAAAGGTATTACCCATTTTTTTTCTTTGCCAAAAAATACTAAAATATCTTTACTTGGTATACCGAGAGCTCAAATATCAACCAAAGGATTAAAATGGGAACTGCACCTTAGTAATCTTGCTTTTCCGGGAAAAAATTCTTGCTTTAATCGAAGTTTAGGCAATAAGGTATCCGTAGAAGTACACAGTGGTATATGTCTAGCAATGATTTATTTAGAGACAGCAGATGATGCTGCAAGACATCATGTGCGTCAAGTTAAGAAGTAAATAGACTTCTTGCATAACCCAAACTAAGTAGAAAAAAGGTATCATCCAAGTAGCTGACACTGGTTCCTTTATGACGTGTCATTCCAGTTTCAGCTACTTGAATGACAGCAGTCCTACGTCATACCGCCGCGGTATCTCTTAGCCGCTAACAAGCAGCGGGATGACGAATTGCTTAACCGTCATCCCGCCACGAACCGTCATACCGCCGCGGCGCTAACAAGAGATCCCGCTAACAAGTAGCGGGATGACGATTGTCGTTTAGCTATAAACATTAAGAAATTTACTAAATGAAAAAAAAGGCAAAAGAAGCCCTGAGGTTATTATCCGCTTTAAAATATTGGCGTTTTTTATGTTTTAAACGCTTGACAAGCAAGATTTAGCTGCTTTTAATTGCAACTAACCTATGCTGCAAATGTTTAAGAAATTTACCAAGCAGAAAAAAAGACAAAGAA
>NZ_JBIXJM010000182.1:0-23305 GCF_044752445.1 Wolbachia endosymbiont of Drosophila barbarae
CTCCCATAAAGTAGTTCGTCCAATTTTAAATCTTGCTGCCACTGTTTCTCTGCTTTCTCCTTCGTCTAGCGCTTCCATTGCTTTTTTCCTTAAGTCATAACTATATGCTGCTGGCACTCAACCTCCTTATCATCTTCTATCCTTATCTTATCACATCCGGACTTCTATGAAAAGAGCTATAACTTATAAAGTCTTTTCGGCAGTTTTAGTGAGGGTCTATTAGCAAGGATGTTGGAGGTTAGAAATGACTATATCTGAAGGTGTAATACAGGGTATAAGGCATAATGATAAGAACGCGATAGGGGGATGATTTTTTGGTCAAGATGGCTGTGCACCATCCAGCTAAGTTTGATAGCTTAGAAGTAACAAAATTTTTAGTAAATAATAAAGGTGTAAGTTTTAACGCTAAAACTAATGACGAAAACAAGCCTATTCATATTGCAGCTGATTTTTGAAATATCGATATTGTAAAATTTTCTCTCAATAAGGGAGTAGAAGTTGGTACAAAAGGTAAAAACAATTGGACTCCTTTGCATTATGCTACCAATAAAGGATATCTAGGAATTGTAAAGCTTCTAATAGAAAAGCAACAACAAGAATCATTTATTAATAATTCTAAAACTACAGATCAGTCTACTATGCTGCCAAGGAAGGCCATTTACCATCTGTAGAATTTCTCATAGAATATAATGCACCCCATAAACTAGACCAAAAAAAATGGTTGATCCGAGTAGGAAAGTAAAGGGGTAAAAGTATGGCAACAAAAAAATATGAACCAGAGTTAAAAGCAAAGATAGCTTTGGAAGCAATAAAAAATCAAAGAAGCACAGCTGAGATATGTAGTGAATATAAAATACCATCAACAAATCTATATGATTGGCGTGATAGAGTATTGGCAAGGTTAAAAGACCTATTTGTTGAAGAAAGTGAAAGTGCGAGAAAACAAAGAATCTTAGCGCAAGAAATAGAAAGTTTACATAAAGTAATAGGAGAATTGACAGTGGAAAATAGTTATTTGAAAAAAAAATTACTGAAATAAGCAAAAAAGATAGAGTAAGATTTATAGAAAAAGATTCTGATCTGTCAATTAGGAAACAGGCTGATTTACTGGGGATTTGCAGATCTAGCCTATATTATAGGCCTATAATTAATAACGAAAGTGAAATTTGATTCAAGAAGTATATTTGGCTTCTGATTGCCGTTATGGATATCGTAAAATTACTGCTGAGATCATAGCGAGTGGAGTAGTAGTCAATCACAAAAAAATCTTAAGAATTATGAAAAAAATGAAGATTAGTGGGCTGTATTGTAGAAAAAGATGTAATACAAGTATTAAAGAAAAAAAGCATAAAATATATCCTTATTTACTCAAAGATTTGATTATTTGTAGAGTTAATCAGGTATGGGCTACTGATATAACATATATTATGGTAGAAGGTAAGTTTGTCTATTTTGTGGCAATAATGGACTTGTATAGTCGCTATATTATTGCTCATTCATTATCACCATATCTCGATGCTGGAGTTTTGCCTTTATACTCTCAAAGAAGCTCTAAAACAAGGTAAACCTGAGATTTTTAATAGTGATCAAGGGGTACAGTTTACTAGCTACAACTTTATTATGGAATTAGAGCGTGCTAATATTAAAATCAGTATGGACCATAAAGGACGTTGCTTCGACAATATATTTGTTGAGCGCTTATGGAGAACTTTAAAGCAAGAAGCTATATATTATTATAGACCAAATAGTATCAGAGATTTGAATCTTATAATAAACGATTTTGTTGCTTGGTATAACTATAGAAGGCGACATCAGACTCTACATTATAAAGTTCCTGCTGATCTCTATTATCATAAACAGTAAATGAATATATTCATAAATACTTTAAATATGTGTCGACGTATTTATCAACATATTCATTTTAAAAATCGGATCACTTTGAAAAAAATGGTCTAGACAAATGGGTGCATTATAATGTATAACAATGTTACAAAAAATAATATCATAGAATTCAGTAGGATAATTCCTAGAAAACCCCTACATACTAAAAAAAGCAAAATGCTGTTAAAATGAGCTTAAGAATAAATAGCAAACATCTAACATAACAATTCTATTTGTAAATCAGGTGAGGCTTATCCTATAGAAAGCTTTCGAACTACGCAAGCGTATCTTTTGCCTTTAGTATTTCTTTATTGTTTAAGATAATAACTGTCTGAGCTCCTCTGCCTTAGCATTATATCTCCACTTTCTGCAAGTTATTCCATTAAGTAGTAAAAATATTAGACTTGCCGCAAAACTAAGAAAAAAAGACCAAAGATAGAGCAGATTGAACTTACAGTAAAAATAGAACAAAAAAACTCCAACAATAAATTATACAAACTTCATCAGGTTAACTTTAACTTAAGAAAACATAAATCAAATTTTCTTGCTCAAAGACCTTGCTTTTTCTCCAACCTTACTCAAACGTACTCTAGCTTAATGCATAATTTTACCCATAAATAACCTTATCTTTGGTACTTTTATTAGTTACAAGTCATCTAGAAAACCCAGATGCTCTACGAAACCCACCAATCAATATCAGATCCTGCTCTTGTCCTACAGCATTTAATATAGCGTATAACAAAACCATCGCATCTCCCCCAGTAATACGCTTGCATCCTCCACAAAATTCGTATTCACTTAACTGTCGATTTGCCTCCACCCTTTTTCGTTCAACTTGTTCTGCAGTGTTAGCATACTTCAACTCTATTCCAATTGGATGAGTATCATCATTTTCCGCAGATTTTGATAATACTAGGTCTATTTTCCTTCCTCTCTGTAGCTGGAACTCAATAATTACCTTGGCAGGATTATCGCAACTTTGAAATATCCCACGCAATAAAGCCTGAAATTTAGCTTCATTGTTCACGAGTAGACGGTTTCCATTTAATAACGGAGACAACAGACGAGAAATCTCATTAAATAAAACTTCATACCTAGCCCTGTACTCACCATTAACATTACTATCATTACCAAAATTAGGCTCAGCACTCATCAACTGATCTGCAAGTTGATGTAAATTCCTAACATTGCCCATTTGTTCTGAAAACCTTCCCTCGAAATAACCTTCACTATGAGAACGTGAGTAAGCACGTAGTGATTCGAATTTCTTTGCAGAAGCCACTTCCAGATGACCCTGGACATCTACTTCACAAAGTACTTGACGCACCTTAGCATCATCTGTGGCTTGAGGCAGTAACGACAGGTTCAATGCCTTGTCTGGTAAAGTCTGCCACTTTAAACGACGAAAAATGTGAAGCACAAAAAAACCAATATTTGATAAAAATAGAGCTAAAGTTAACGCATGGCTTACAATATCTGCTGCATCTCCCCTACCACCTGTACGTTTCATTTTCTCTCCCTGAGAGTGGTTAAATAGATACTTGGTAACCCTTACCTCCCGCCCATCATTTGTTTCTAAGTCCCTCCTTGTAGATAAAACATTTCCAAAAACAAACGATGACGTACAGGAAAAAGTGTTACAATGAGGCGATTGAGTGAACTCTGATGCTATGGGTTGTAAAAAACGTTTTACATTTCCCCTAACTCCATTTCCATGAGGATGTAGTAAACCCGGTATTAAGGAAAGACCACCTTCTGAAAAGGCCTGCACAGAAGTTCGGAGACCAGCACCTCCACGTAATTGAAAATTTAACGCTACACAAACAGCACTTGGTGATGAGGTATGAATAGGCAAAGACGAAACAGAACAACTTTTAGCATAATCTTTAGCTTGCTCTAATCCTTCCTCATCACCAACCTTCAACTCAATTATAATTGGAACCGAATCATTTGTCTGATCAACACCACGAACAAGCAAAACAACATCTGCATAACCTTTTCCTATAAGTAGCTCTGGGTAGAAATCAGCCACAGCTCGGTATCTAAAATTTACTAAAACCCACACAGAAAACCGTGGTAATCAGACTCTGCACGAAACACTAAGCTATCTTCATGTTCATCATGGATATCAATAACATATTCCAAAATTCTTTTAACATTAGTACGCACTTCTCCTGTATCGTCATTTGCCAACTCACTCATCAGATCTAACAATTCACCTTGTTCTCTGATTGGGTTAATTTCATGAAAAATTGGAGCTCCAGGTTCATCACGTTGAGGAAATCTATCTATTTCATGAATAAACCTACATTCTTCTCCAAACCGAAATATTTTATACTCTTCCCAATCCAGATCCTCATCTTCCTGTAATTCTTGTGGAAGATTCTCTTCTACCTGCTGCTTCTCTTCTGCACTAAACCTTGACCCAGGGCTGTTCTCATTATCAGCAACAGTATAACACCTGACTATTCTTCTATTTTCTTTATTAGTGAGAACAGCAACTTTTAGATTTCCATAATTGTCAAAACGAAAATAGACTCTTTCATCTTCAACTAATATACCTGCATCATGTGCAGTAGAAAACATACCAAAAAAGAATGTAGGAAAAAAGCCAGGCTTATTAGCCGAATGCAAAAAAGATGGACAGTTGTTTAAAAAACCTACAAATTGTCTACTAAACTCATCACAACCTCCACTTAATAAAGCCCTAACTAATTCACGATCTTCATTATTACCATGCATAAATACTCCTATTTGTTAACAACTGCAGCAGGCGAAATACTAACATTAGTACCCACTAACGTAGATTGAGGACCTTCAGTGCTAGCAGAGAATAAATTCAAATTTCTCGCTGACTTACACAACTCTTCTATTAAATTGCAGGAGCTAGTTGCATCTATCATCTTAGAATTCCTTGTTTTATCTAAACTATTTGCTATCCTCTCTTTTAATGATTTAAAGCTTTTGTCTGAACAACAATCTTTAGCAAACTTTAAAATACTCAAGACCAAATCAACTTTTTCACCATCGCCAGCACTTTGAGTATCCTTGCTGTTCTCCTGATCTACAATCAAATTTGAAATTGCATTTTCCATTGCAACAAAAGCAATCCTATCTTTAAAAGGATCGACAACATTTAT
The DNA here is from genome assembly GCF_044752445.1 of Wolbachia endosymbiont of Drosophila barbarae. Lineage (NCBI taxonomy): Bacteria > Pseudomonadati > Pseudomonadota > Alphaproteobacteria > Rickettsiales > Anaplasmataceae > Wolbachia > Wolbachia endosymbiont of Drosophila barbarae. The sequence continues at coordinate 5,022 of NZ_JBIXJM010000182.1, forward strand.
TTTATTTTGGTTAAATACACTAGATTCCCAAAGACTGCTAATAGCTGACCTTGCTTCATTCCTGTTATCCAAGTCATAATCTTTAGAAACTACAACAAATGAAAGCGATGAGAGAAGATGTGCATATCCTCTAGGTGAAAGCATTTTCTCTGCTTCAGATCTTGAACATCCCTCGCTCAAGTACTGGATAACATACTTAGTTGTGCAAAGAAAACCGTGCTCTACTAAGTAACTAAGAGGACGATAGATCACACCCCTATCTTTCTTATTCGGTAGCCCAAGTAGTGACTTATGATCTACTTTTGCGCTTATGACTTTACCTAGAAGGGAATTTAAGGTAGAAGCAAGTTTATAGCTAGATTGCAATGGAGATAATTTTGCAATAGCAGAAACTAGCAATTTTTCTCTCTCTTCTTTCACTAATTTTTCTTCAGAACACAGACGATTATAGAAGTGTTCCACTCCCTTACTCCACTTGAAATCTACAGCCTTATTAAATCCATCTTCTGCTTCTATATTTTCTCTAAGGTTACCTGATTCTTGATCAATCCAGAAATTGAAAACAGGATCACGTCTTCCCATGGAACTTAACAATTCAACTCTTGCAAGCTTATCACTGCAAGCTAAATTCCTATCTTCCTCACATGCACCTTTATGAGATAAGTCAGATCTAAAAGACTCTAACACCTTGTCAAATAATTGCTTAATTTCACTCTCTACACACTCAATACATGCTATTTTATATATAGCAAATGGATTCAACACACCTGATTTAGCTAATTCTCCTACCAATTTAGCAACATCTAGTGTCGCACCTGACCAACAAGATTCATCACGAAACGCATTACATAAGAGGTCCGATTGCTCAACGGTTAGACCCTCTACTGTTACAGGGTGAGACTTGACCCATTCCTCAATAGCTGAAGTTCTATCACCTTTAACAACATCCTTCAGCTTACTTATTACTTTGCTAGAGATAATCTCTTTATTTTTTTTAGGATCAGAACTGAGACGAGATCTTTTGCTTGGGCCTGCATTACCCTTCAAATCTTCCGTTCCACGTTTAGTTTTACTTTTTGGCATCTAATTACCTCAAAATCAAATATTCAATGAAGGTATTATACAAGCATTGGAATAATATATAAATCGAAAAATTAGTGTGCACCTAAATTTAAGCAGTAATTATAGACCTGCTGCAAAAGAGGAGATATTTAAAGAGAGATGTAGCAAGAGGGAATGAGCTTAAATTATCAAATCAACGTTATTCTACTTTACCTCACTAGCATTTTCCTTACCTTGAGCCTTACTATTACTCACAAATACAAACGTTCGTTACATAGCTCTTAATATGTCTACAGAGACGAAATTTCCCGAATTATTTATAATGGACCCTTACGATCACATTCTGGGGACGTACATCAGAAAACTTTTATATTATTAGTTTTGTAGTAAAATTATATGAGTACATCGTATCTATTAAATCAGAAGCTTTATGGATTACAGATTGAGAGCTTATTTGTTTGGGGTTATCTGGTTTATACTTAGCTTACTTAGTAGTGTAGCTAATGATACTATATCAAAATATCTAAGTTTACATCTTCAGAGTTTTGAAATAATTTTTTTCCGCTTTCTGTTTACCACTATTACCCTTGTACCTTTTATGTTTTACTATGGAATAGAAACTTTTAAAACAAGTCAAATATCTACTCAAATAACCAGGGGTGGGTTGTTGTTTTGTGGAATGACCTTATGGACTTACGGGTTGACTGTTTTCCCCATAGTAACTGCAACGATTATAAGTTTTTCTATACCATTATTTGTTATACTTCTTGCAATTCCTTTTCTGGAAGAAAATATAATTTGGCAAAGATGGGTAGTAGCTGTCATTGGTTTTATTGGTATTGCTATTACTACTAAAGCTTATAGTGAGGATTTTAATCCTAAAATTCTTATTTTTATTGTATCTGCATTGATCTTTGCTATATTGGATATACTTAATAAGAAACTTGTAATAAAAGAGTCAGTAATAAGTATGTTATTTTATTCAGCTCTAACGACAACTATTTTTTCTACTCCACCTTTGTTATTTTATTGGCATATGCCTTCCTTGTTGGAGTTAGTATTACTGCTGATTTTAGGAATAAGTTCAAACCTAATTCTGTTCTTCATGTTAAAAGCTTTTGCTCTTACTGATGCTACTGCACTTGCACCGTATAGATACATAGAGCTAATAATTTCTGCAATAGTAACATACGTTATATTTAATGAATTACCTGATAAAAGTGCTTTATATGGTACTTTGATATTAATACCTTCAACCTTATTTATAGCTTATTCGGAAGGTAAGGCAATTAAGAAAAATAATGTAACAACAAAAGTTTATAATTGTTAATGGTATTTATTTTAGATGCTAAGCTATATTTTTAAGGTGATAATAAAATGCACATAACTATTATAGGAGTAGGGTATGTAGGATTAGTATCTGGTACAATGTTATCGGAGCAGGGCCATAAAGTTGATTGCATTGACATAAATACTGAGAAGATTGAACTTTTGAAATCAGGGAAAATTCCTCTATATGAACCTGGATTAGCAGATTATTTAGAGAATAATATAAAGTCACAAAGAATAAGATTTTTCGATTCGTATTTTCAAATAAATCCCAATACAGAAGTAGTATTTATAACTGTAGATACTCCATCAGACTCCCTAGAAAATGCAAATTTAAAGAATGTATATAATGCAGTAAGTGAAGTTTATGAGAGAGTTAATCAAGATTGCTTAATAGTGATAAAGTCAACTGTTCCTCCTGGTACTGCAGAAAATATATATAATTATTTATCTAATAAGGGTTATAACTTTGATTTGGGGGTTAATCCAGAGTTTCTCAAGCAAGGCTCTGCAGTATCAGATTTTTTATACCCAGATAGGATAATAATAGGAGTAAAAACTAAGCTAGCTAGGGCAAAACTAGAAGTTATATATAAATCATTTATAGATAAGAATATTCCGTTAATAGTCACTGATACAGTTACTGCTGAAATGATTAAATATGCTTCTAATGCTTTTCTAGCAACAAAGGTTGCTTTTATCAATGAGATGGCAGGTTTATGTGAGCTATTAGGAGCAGACATTGACCTTTTAGCTAACAGTATGGGAATGGACCATAGAATAGGTAAGGAATTTCTCAAAGCTGGTCCAGGATTTGGAGGATCATGTTTTCCTAAAGATTTGTCAGCTTTAATAAGGCTTGCTGAAGACCACAATGTTAAGCTACAAATTTTAAATTCAGTTAAGGAATCTAACTATAATCATATAACAAACATTGCTAAAAAGGTAGAGTATCTATTAAATGGAGTCCAAAATAAAAAAATAGCGATATGGGGGCTAACTTTTAAGTCTGGTACTGATGATGTAAGAAATAGCCCAGCTATAGCTATTGCACAATTGTTAGTGAATAACAAGGCTAAAATTACTGCATATGACCCAATGGGGATGGATAATGCTAGGCAAGTTCTAAAGGATATAGAGTACGCGGATAATGCTATAGGGGCTGCAAGGTACGCGGAAGCCTTGTTATTGTTAACGGAGTGGAAAGAATTTAAAAATCAAGATTTTGCAAGTTTAAAGAGTATTATGGCTGCACCTAATGTTTTTGATTTCCGTAATTTATTAGATAGCGAGCTGTTACTAAGATATGGTTACCATGTTTATTCCTTGGGTAAAAAATCTATCTACAAAGTTTAACTGTTGAGAAATGTTTTCTACACCTCTTTACTTAGTTTTTTAAGATCTTTGCTTGATAATATGGAAAAGCAAACGAGTGCAACAACAGAGCAAATGGAAAAAAATGAAAACATAATACTGTTACCACAGTGCTTAACAAGTACTCCTAAGAGCACGCATGAAAATATTGAACTTGCAATATACCCAAATAATCCTGTTAAGCTTACAATTGCACATACATTATTTTGTGGAGCAATTTCTACAGCTATAACACCTGTCAGTACTTGCACTCCAAATATAAAGAATCCTGATAAGATTGCACCAAGGTTCATAAGAATTATATTTTGACCAAAATTCATTGCAATAAAAGTGAGTGCTATACCCAACATGTAAAGTAATGCCAGCAAGCTTCTATTTTGAAAGAAGTACATATCACTAATTCTTCCTGTGATTAAAGTCCCGAGGATTCCACCTAAATCATATACGCCTGTTATTAGTGAGGATTGTACAAGAGAAATTTGTAATTTATCCCTTAAAATTATAGGAAACCAAAAGAAGATTCCCATTTTTATAATATAAGCACAAAAAGTAGCACAACATAGAAACCATATGGAACTTGTTACCTTGATACCTATTTGAGATTTCTGCACCTTATAATAGGTAGTAAAGTTGGCACTTTCTTTGTAATATGCCTTTAATATTATATAAATTCCAAAAAGTAAGCATAAGAAACCAGAGTACAAAAATGCACTTTTTGCATCATATATTTTAATTATACTTGGTAATACAATTAAAGTAATACAAGAACCAAGTTGCTGAGATGCGCTCATAACTCCCCATGATGATGCAATTGAAGAGATGCTAGAGTTTGTAACCATAAACTTGGTAATAGCTGGCCAACCTAACCCTTGTGTCCAAGCTAATAATATTAATGTTAACAGTAATAAAGTTAGATTATTATATGATAAAGTTATACCAATGGTTAATAATCCAGTTGCAATATTGCATAGCCCAAACATAAATAATGGATTATTTTTGGAGTCCATGATTATTCCATTAACAAATTTTGATACTCCATAAAAAAAAGAAAAGCAGGCAAAAAAATAGCTTAATTTTACATGGTCAGTATCTATTAACAGTGGCAGAGCAATTGGTATACTTTGTCTTGATAAATAAAGCAGCATATATCCACAGAAGAATAGTAAATATTGAAAGAAGACAAAGTTCACACCTATTCCCAAATAGCTCTATGCAGATGCTAGCATAATACTATATTGGTATAATATTGTTTGACAAGAAGTTTGCAAATAATTAGTGCAGAAAATTACTTACTTAGTATCTTTCTTATAGCAGATACAGTAGTATTAATATCTTCATAGCTTATATCTCTATGTGTTATAGCTCTGATTTTACCTTTGATGTTAGCCATTCTAATTCCATAATTTGTAACTAGTACGTTTATTAATTCTTGAGTAGATATACAATTATTACGTAATGAGAAATACGCTATATTAGTTTTGTATAGGTTGATATCAATTATAACTTGATCTATAGAGCCTAGGCCTTCTATAAGGTGCTGCATTTTTTTATGATCTTCTCCTAAAGAATTTACATTATTATGTAGAGCATATAAACATGCAGCTGAAATAATGCCAGCTTGGTGCATACCTCCGCCAATTTGAAACTTATAGTACCAAGCTTTTTCAATAAAATCTTCACTTCCAAGCAATATTGCGCCCATTGGAGCACCTAATCCTTTACTAAAATCAATGAATACCGAATCAAAATAACTTGCATACTCCTTTGGAGATATTTTAGTATGAGCACAAGCGTTGAACAGTCTTGCTCCATCTAAATGAGTGAATACGTCATTCTCTTTGCAGAGACTTGAGATCTCTTGAATATATTCTAAAGGCCACACAGCTCCACCACCAAAATTAGTCGTTTGTTCGATAGAAACAAGCCCAACTCTCGGAATATTTCTTAAACTAGGACGAGTAATAAACTCAACAATTTGTTCTCCAGTAAATATTCCTCTTGTACCTTTGATGGGCAAAGGAGTAGCATGTGCCTGGGCTGCGATCAAGCCAGATTGTACTATGAGTGGATGTGAAGTTTCATCAAGCAGCAAGTAATCACCAGGTCTTTGAATGTGTACTTTATAAGCAATTACATTGGACATCGTTCCTGAAATCAAAAAGATTCCTGCAGGTTTACCTAATATTTTACATGCGGTTGCCACTAATTCGTTCACAGTTGGATCTTCACATGCAGCTTCGTTTCCAACTTTTGCTTTAGCCATCGCTTCCCTCATTTTAGCTGAAGGGTCAGTGTTTGAATCGCTAAAGAAATCTATTTTTATTCTCATATTAAATTTAACACAACCTCCTTTATAATTTCAGCAGCTTTCATGATGTCTGTTTCCTTTGTGCCAAGATGGGTAACTGCTCTTATATGAGACTCGAGCCAAGGAAAAAGCAATAAACCATAAGCTTGGCACTTACTCAAGAAAACCTCATTAGTTACATTTAGTGCTTTTATACTAAAGCTTACTATATTAGTTTCTGGATAAGGTAGTACCAGTTTTATGTGTGGAATTTCTTTAATCTTATCTGCAAGTAATTTAGTGAGCTTATTATCTTCTTTAAGCCTAGAGATATTATTCTGTAGTACGTATTTTGCTGCATTAGCACAATACCCTATCTGATGATAACCACTACCTAGCCAAACCTGTAGCTTTTTAGCCCTTTCAATTATCTCTCTTTTACCCATAAGCATTGAACCAAAAGGAGCGCCAAGTCCTTTAGTAAAAGAAAAGCTCATTGTATCCACATATTTAGCATAATCTGCTAAAGCAATATTTGTTTCGATATGAGCATTAAATATTCTTGCACCGTCTAAATGAAGATTTACATTGTGAGCTTTTAAAAAGTGATATAACTCGACTTGTTTTTCAAAAGGATAAATTTTACCATTAAACCCATTTATACTATTTTCTATAGAAACAAGACTCACCTGAGCAAAAATTTTATACCTCGGCTTAGAATTAATAGCACATTCTACTTCAGCAACATCTAAGATTCCGCTATTATTTCTAATACAATTAAATACGATATTATTTACTTTTGCATTGCCTGCACTATCGAAAAAATTAACGTGATAATTATAATGAGTTATTAGTTCATCACCAGGACTTGTTTGACTGGCAATGGCTAATCTATTTGCAAGCATACCGCTGGTTACAAATAATGCCTCTTCTACTTTGAATAATTGTTTGCAATATTCTGATAAGTCATTACAGCTTTTGTCTTCACCATAAGCAAAATCTCCAACAGTTGCATTACTTATTGCATGTATAACGTTGGAGCTCTGCAGAGTTGTAGTGTCACTTCTCAGATCAATAATTTTTTCCATCTTATTTTTTGCCATTCAAACAACCAATTTGAGCATTCCAAAGTTCCTTGTAAAGACCTTGCTTAGAAACTAATTCAGCGTGTTTACCATCTTGGACAATTTTTCCTTTGTTAAATACTAGAATTCGGTCCATGTGTAAAAGTGTAGAAATACGGTGTGCTATAGTAATCGTAGTTTTATTTTGCATCAGTTTAAATAAACTCATTTGAATTGTTTGTTCTGTTATAGAATCTAACTGACTAGTTGGTTCATCGAGAAATAATATTGGAGCGTTTTTTAAAAATGCCCTTGCTATTATTATTCTTTGTCTTTCTCCTCCAGATAGCTTGATGCCTTTTTCTCCGACTGTAGTTCCATATTGATCTGGTAGAGTCATAATGAAATCGTGAATACCAGCCAGCTTTGCAGCTCTCATTATTTCTTCGATAGTAGATTGAAGTTTACCATATATGATGTTTGCTAAAATAGTATCATGAAATAATAATGGATCTTGAGGTATTACAGATATTTGTTTCCTCAAAGAACTCTGTGTAACTTCTGATACTATTTGATTATCAATCTGTATATTACCTTTTTTAACATTAAATAGCCTTAGAATTAAGTTTATAAAAGTAGATTTACCACCTCCAGAATAACCAACTAGGCCTACCTTTTCGCAAGGATTAATGGTAACTGAGAAATCTTGAAATAATGGCTCCTGACCTTCATAAGAAAAAGAAACATTATTAAACGTTATTCTTCCACTTAATAAATTTAATTCTTTAGCATTTTTCTTATCTTGAATTTCTGGTACGGTAGTTAAGATTGGCAATGCATCTAAAACTTTGCCGAAATGAGTAGAAAATTGGGTAAGATTCCTAGTTAGATGGTTAAGAAACTCTATAATCGATATATTAATTCCAAGTACAAGAGCAATATCTCCTATTGCGATCTTGTTCAATTGATAGTCATAAATTAAAAAGTACAAGTTTACTGCTTGGAGTATATCAAATGAATAGCCATATATAAACCAAAGACAAAAGTATGCCCATTGTAATTTTCTCTCTGCAATAGTTCTTTTCTTGCATATTTGAAAAAATTTGTGTCTCTCATGTGCTTGCTGAAAAAATAGCCTTACTGATATAACATTTAAAATACTATCTGCTATACTAGCTATTACTTGTGAATTTTGTTTAGAGTAATTATCAGCTAGTTCAGTAAGTACACGAAAGCTGAAAATCGATACTAAAATAAAAATGCTTACCCAAGTGAATGTAGCAATTGCAAATTTTATGTTTACTAATGATAAGGTATAAATAGCTAAGACTAATGCTATGCTGTAACCGAAAAAACAATCTATAAGCAATCTTATTAACTCTATCACACTATCCATTAAGCTACTGACCTTATGTACTAAGCTTCCAGATAAATTGTTCTGATAATAGGAATGGTCTTGTTGGAGTAGTCTACAAAAAGATATATCAGCTATCTTTTGACGCATTAAGGTAAACATTCGAATGTCAACAAAATAGCCATAGAATCTAAAAGCAGTAGTGATAAGTAATGCCATACCAAGATAAGCGCTTACAGGTAATAAAAGATTCTCAATTACATTACCTTCCTGATATTTTACAGCTGTATCTAGAATATTTTTTACTAAATACTTTCTAAAAGACAAATCAATAGCTACCACCAGGGCAACTAAAGACATTATAAGTACATTAAGTTTGAATTTAGATACTATATTCAAGATGAACATCAATACACATTTGAAGCTATCAACTCTACTTCTGTTCATTTATAATGCTAGCTCCACTACGTTGACTTTTTTATTGAGAAATACAAGTAGTGAAAACCATAAATTTTTGTATATTTTTCCTGAGATGTCTCCAGCATCATGTAGTGCTGATGCTCGATTCAGAATAAGTAGCTTATATAAATCTCGCTTAGCCTCAGTAGTGTCGATCTCAGAAATATTTGTAGTTGTGTCTGTAATAAAGGCTAACCAGCTCTTGATAAGTTCTTCCATGTTTTTTGCTTTTACACTTTCCTGATAGCCAAACAATGACAAGCATTCTCTCAGTACAGATTCTGTTAACTCACCACAATTGAGTATACCAAAAACTGAAGGCTGAGGTTTTGGCACATAGGGAAGATCTTGATCTTTTATAATCCACCTTGTTACATAAGCAAATCTATCTTTAGCATCTGTATTCTTATCACTACCATGCCATAACCGTGAATCAAAAACTATTGCATCTCCTGCTGAAATAGGTAATGACTTAATTTTGTAATTTTCCCGATTATTTGAGTACTGATCAAAAAAATATGGGTACCAAAAATCAACTAAAGGCTGTATTTCCCATTTATGACTGTTTTCTATAATTTGCAGTGCACCTGAAGTTTCACTTACATTATTCAAAGCTAACCAAACAGAAAAGTGGTAAGGATCATTGAAACTATAGGAGATGTCTTGGTGGAAGGGAACTGCATCTATTAAATCAGCAGTTTTACATATAACATTTGATTTTTTCTGCAGTATCTGACACTGAAGTGACTTTTCAAGGTAATTTTTAATAATTTCATCTAATGCTTGAGAGATAATTCTAGTTACTCGAGATGACGTGCCCCATCTGCCGGTACAGTTTAAGTAGTCAGAAGTTGAAACACTTAGTTCTTGGGATAGCTCTGATATCTTATTTGTTATATCACTTAAAGACTGAGTTATTAGCTTTAAAGGAACCAGATTTTTGATAATAAAAAAACCATTTTTTTGTAGTATTTCCATATGATTAATACCTGACATCAATGACTGATAAGTAATCTGTTAAAGGCACAACAGCAAAAATTTTGAATCCTTTTACTTGTTTTAATATTTTTTCCCAATCGCTTAATGTTCTTAGTTTACCTCCTGTTTCAACCATTACATTAATATCTACAGAGCCTCCAGTTGGAGAGCGGTAATCTAAAATAGTTTCTATCAATAAAATACGAGATATTCCTTTGACCAATTTTAAATAAGATAATACTTTATCATCATCATAATGCTGCAGAAAGCGGCAAAAGACACCTAATTCATAATTTGTAACTGATAGTTCTTCCTGAGTTATAAGTTTGACTTTTAAATTTTCTACTAACTGTCTTGGTACTTTATGTTCGTTATATAGGCCTATAGAACCTTTATTGTGTATATCAGAATAAGCAAGAAATAAAGAGTGTACACCAAATAGCAATATATTCTTAGCACCATCTATATTAATCCTAGAATTAAACTCTTTAGTATCAAATCTAGAATATCCTAGCAATGCTTGGTAAAACGCTATTTTCTTATCTTCTGATGCTTCTCTTTCCTTAAAAGATTCAAATGAAGAGATTGACTTCTGTTTTAGTATATCAGCAATATTTAACCAATTCTTTTCAGCGGCAACTCTTGCCCACATCGTTGCTGCTTTTGGCAAAAATGGTATTTCCTTAAAACACTTACCTTTTGATGATAGTTGCCATAAGTCCTTGTCCTTATCGTAATCAATAAACCCTATTTCCCACAACGCCCTTAACAGCCTTTCTAGATTTGGTACGATAATGTTTAACTTTTTAGATAAAACTGGCATAGTTGCAGGTAAAATATTTAACAAATCAAGTTCAATAGCAACGCTTGTTAGGTAAGTTTTCCAAAAGGCTGAAAGTTCTGCAGAAATCCTATGCACTTGAGATTCTTTACCTAAATCAAAAATACTAAACTTTACATTTCCAGTAATATTGATTTGTCCTAACACACCTTCAAAAGTTTCAACCTTTGCCATGCCATTATAGAATGCTTCTACCATTTTAAATCTCTGCTGGTAAACAGGATCACCATTAATATCTATATGAAACCAACCATGTTGATCTTCTGCAATAGAATACCCTTTATGAAAAACATTAAGTTTTTTATACCATTTATTATGTACTAACTTTCCATGATGATTAATATGTGTAGCTTTGTCATCCTTATAGACTACAGAGATACCATCCTTAAAATCTCCAACATAATCATATTCCTCCTGATAAATTCTGTTGCCATTTAAATTAATATGAAAACATTTATCATGTCTTCTAACTACACAAGCATCTTCCTGATAATTTCCAATCCATTGATAAGACTGTTTGTATACTCTACATCCAGATGAATCAATATGGTAACACCCTGTATCATCTTCTACGGCTGCTCTATTAAAGTAGAATCCAAAAGTTTTCAGAAATCTATTATGATAAACTGCTTCTCCTCTTACATTGATATGATAAGCACCTGTCTGATCATAAACCGGTGCAAGACCAGGCTCATGAAATTTACCAACCTTTATAAACCTATTTTCATACAAAGGATTTCCTAGCAACTCGTGAAAACTCTCACACGGTGAAATTTTAATAGATTTAAGATTATCTTTGATTAATTGATCAAAGGTTTTCTCATGTTGCATGTTTTGCATAATTTGTAATTTAAATAATTCTTTTGTAAGCTTAGGTACTCACTACTCTGCCATATTTCCTCGAGTTTAACCTCATTAACATTACCAAAATTTCCTAATGTCTTACGGAGTTCATCTGGAGCACAGCAAGGACTAAATTTTCCTTCATTGTTTATCCATGCTTCTTTACCTAAAAATGGGCATTGACCACCTGGAGCCAAATCCTTAATACCTTCTTGAGAAAGGATTGTGAAATTTTCTAATTTTATCTTTTTACCATTTGGCAATAGAATATTATCTCTAAGTTCGTATAACCTTCTCACCTCCGTGTTCCATCTACTAATTGCTAACTCATCTCTTCTCATAGATAGATCCTTAATTTCCTCAAAATGTGCCCAAAGATGATGTCCTTTAACTCTATCTATGCCGTTTTTTATGGCCATCTTAACTATGTCATAGAGTTCATGTAAATTACTTTCCAAAAATGTTAATTGTAAAGTAACGGTACACCTTTCACCTGTATCGCTAAAGTATTTATCTCTAACTTCAAGGAAAGTTTTTAAATTTTCTGTCACTACTTCCCATTTTGAACCTTTCATGATTCTTTCATGAGTTTCTTTAGTTGCCCCATTCCAGGAAATCTTAACATCAGATAAAATTGGTACCAATAGTTCAGCCCATTTTCTAGCTCCTTTAATAGGAAAAGAACCATTGGTTGTGAGGTTAAGCTTAAGGTTGAACTCATGGCACAAATTGATTATTTCATCAAAGCTTTTATACATTAAAGGCTCACCCATAGTAGAAGGAATGATTTCCCTTAAAGGTGTTCCAGCTGATTCCTTAATTACTTTTCTGATAGTTTCTATCGACAGTATCTTAGGTTTTATTCTTTTAGCTTTCTTTTCTTCTTTAACTTTGCTGTATGGTGAAAAACATTCGCACATTATACAAGCAAAATTGCAGTAATCTGGATTAGTATCAAAAGTAATTCTCCAAGGACCGGGTTTAACAGCTACTGATTTGCCTTTCTTTTCAATAGCATTACGGTAAATCTTGTTAAGTTTTTCAGTATGCTCACTTATAGAAGGTATATTTCCATTTTCAGTATAAGGATAGCCTTTTTGGGTAAGTTTATTGTATAACTCCTGATTTGTAGATAGGACTTGCATTTTTTCTGATAAACTACTTGCATCTCTGTGCTTAAACAATAGTCCATCTCTTACATATTCTGCCATGCCACCATAATCGGCTGTTATAACTGGTATTCTAAGTTGCTGTGCTTCATGTATTACTAACGGTGAATTTTCACCCCAAATTGAAGGAACGACTATTGCATCAACTTTATTAAATACGTCAGTAACTATATTCTTATTATTATAACTTCCCATCCACTCTATTCTTTCTTTAACAACAGGTGAAAACTGATCGGCAATCGCTTTTAAAGCTCTAGTTTCTTCTCTTGCTGCTCCCCAAATTCTAAGTTTTGCTTTGGATGATAAGTGAGAAAAAGCCTTTAGTAATAGGTCAAGACCTTTTTCGGGAGTATGAGTACCAATATAACCGAAAATAAACTCTTTTTCTTGTACTCTATTTCTATTCTTAAGACGACTGAGATCAAAACCATAATCAAGATAAGAAATTTTGTTTATCGGAACATTGAGATCCTGAGTAAATTTATCCATCAAGAATTTCGATGGGGAAATAAAGTAATCTATATAGTCTATTATTTTCCTTGTGTGCTTCATTCTAGTTGCAACCCATTGTTCCCAGTAATTTATGTCTAAATTCAGGAATTCTTCATCTCCTGTAAAATATCCTTTGTAACATTGAGTTGCACATTTTTGATCCTTTTGTCCATCACAAAGCCGTAACAAATCTTCAGAATTTCGTTGAATAAACCTTCCTCTTGGACACATTAACCAAAAGTCATGTAGCGTAAAAATTGTAGGTATATTTTCTTTAAAAGCAATTTCTGGTAAAGTAATTGATAGATGATTAAGATGACCAAAATGTATAAGATCTGGCTGAAAGTTATCTATTACTCTTTTAAATTGTATATCTACTTCTCCATTGATAAATTTGTAACGATATTTAGCTGTGGGTATATTAATTAAATGCAGTAAGATTCGAGAGTCACTACTATCTAGGACTGTAGTGTAATAAAAATCAGGTAAAAAGCTATTTTCATACCTAGTAAATACTTGTACCTCATTGTTATTTGCTAGTTCATGAGCAAGAGTTTGGCTGTAAACCTCTGAACCAGCACTATAATAAGGAGGGTAACCATGAATAACTTTTAATATTTTCATATATTACCATATCTATATTGTTAGGATACTCTTGTATATTGTTTTGTAAACTTTTTATAAAATTGCTTAATCCTACTTCTAATGAATGCTTTGGAGACCAACCAAGTAGCTCTTTAGCTCTAGTAAAATCACCATGGAACTTAGTTACGTCAAAATTTCTTGGAGGATAAAAATCAATTCTAGAATCACTTTTCGTGACTTTTAATATTGTTTTTGCTAAGTTTTCTAAAGTACATGGGCTATTAGTAGTAAGATGAATAGCAGGAAGAGAAGATTTTTCACTTTGTAAATATTTAACAGTTAAGCATATACCCTCTATAACATCATCCAAGTAGGTAAAATCAAAAACACATTCTTTACCTTCTATTTTAATTGGATCACCTCTTAATGCATTAATATAGAGTGCAGGAATTACTCTACTGTTATGATCTAGTAAACCACCGTATACATTTGAAAAGCGTAATATTGCTACATTAAAATCTTTTAAGCTTGTTATTTGTTTCTCAATAAATGCTTTACCTTTGGCATAATTATTTATTGGATTGATACTAGCAGATTCTGTAACCGGCAGTTCCTTCTGCTCTCCATAGACTTCCCTACTACTTGCATATATAAACCATGGTTTATTTGAAAGTGACTTACATAACCCTAAAAACTGCATTGTACCATCAACATTAATTTTTTTACACAGTTCAGGATAAAGTTCACCATGTATAACCCGAGAAATTGCAGCCAGATGAATAATTCCTGTACACTTAGCAAGTAGTGGTACTATATCTTCTGAAAAAAAACTGAGTGGATTGTTGCAAAACCTAATATCGCAGCTTATTACTTCATGGCCCTGATTTTCTAACTTTTTCACCAAGGCTGACCCTATCAAACCTGCAGCACCTGTTATTAATATCCCCATGTATACCCTCTCACTACAACTAGGAAAATTTGTCGTACCAATTATCTTACAAGTAAGAATCAAAAGGTATTATAAAACCAGTATAAAACAAATGTCAACTTAAATTAGTGAATAAAAAATGTGATTATGAAAGAAGAGTTGTTGCTTGAAAATAGTGTTCAGCTTTAACCAAATCCTCTTTATTATTTACTCCCATTGCTTCTCTTTCATCAGTAACTACATAACCTACACTCAAGTTATTGGTTGCTGCAATGGGTACTATATCATTAAGACAATATTCATTGGTCGAATTATTAAATTTTATTTCTTTTACTAAGGTAGAGAGATCTTTAGCATATGAAGCTATTATTCCAGAGTTTGCAAGAAGCATTTTATCTCCATTTTTTAGGATTTTTTGAACATTGCCGTAATTATCAATTACTAATCTTCCATATTGTTCATCTTGACTATTGAATCCAAGAAGAACTAAATTATTATACTTTAAACAATCAGTCATTTTCATAACTGTATCACTAGATATAAAAGGAGTGTCTCCATACTGTATTAAAACTATGTCTTGATCAGATAACTCCTCCAGATTTTCTAGAGCAATTTTAACTGCAGTGCCAGTACCTGTAATATCTTCTTGAATTATTAGTTTTATATTGTATTGATCGATTATACTTTTTAGGGTATCAAACTTTTCTAAATCTTTTAGAAGGGAGTTGTTAACAACAATTGATAAGCTTTTTAGACTCAGCAATTTTGCATTAGAAATTATATGTTCTAAAAGAGTAAGATTTCCCACTTGGTGCAACGCTTTTGGATATTCAGAATTCATTCTACTGCTCTTTCCTGCTGCTAATATTATCAAAATGTTACTCATACATGACTTAGGGATTGATTAGATAGTAAGTTAATTTATAATTAATAAGATGTAAAGCCCACTATAATTTTCTAAATGATCTAGATCTTGGCACCCTCATTAGAGTTTCATTTAAGAGAGCTATAACTTCAAACTCTTTACTCTATTTTCTACGCTGACATCTTGTAAACTCTGATCTGGACTTTTTAATATTTCTAATAATCTACTTGCAAGGTTTAAGTGTTTATTGATTACTGCAACCTGGACTAATGACTTGTCTTGATCATTACGAGCATTTGTTACAGCTACGCGCTCATCAGGTTTTATTGCTTTCAGCTTACTGATAATTTCAACATTACCATTTTTTGCATTCTCAAACAGCTCTTCTACTAATTTCAATAGGTTAGTAATATTCTGGTCTCGAGAAAGATCAAGTGGTATTTTACCTTCCTTATTCTTGATGTTATAAATTGCACCATGTTTCAACAAAAACTTTACAGCTTCAAAAAAGCTATTTTCAGTAGCAACATGCAACGATGCAGTGCCTTTAACTATTGTTTTAGCATTAATAAAATCACTCAATTTATTGTGGCTTACACGTTGTAACAAAGCTTCAATAATTTCTTTATGACCTTTGGAAGCAGCAGTGTGTAATGGTGTATTACCTTTGTTAGTAACTTTAGTAGCATCAGCTCCATTTGCTAGCAAGATATTTACAACTTTTATGTGCCCATTATTAACAGCATAATGTAATGGCGTTCTTCCATCCACGTTTTTCGAATCAATGATTGCTCCATCTCTAATGGAACTCTCAATTCCTAAATAATTATTATCTTCTATAGCCTTAAATAACTTCTCAACCAATTTTAGTAATTTTATGACTTCTGGGTTTCCTCTTCTTTCTGCAAAGTGTAATGGTAAAACATATCTACCTCCTTCAGCTCTAGCATTAAAGTATGCTCCGCTCATAAGTAGAGACCTAACTATATCTAAATTACCAATTTGTGCCCCTAAGTGTAAAGGCGTAGCATTTTTATCCATTTTTGCATTAACATCCGCTCCATTTATAATAAGAGTTTTAACTACCTTAGGATGACCATATTGAGCTGCAAGATGTAGGGCTGTGCCTTTATTTTGATTTTCTTTTACATTTACATCAGCACCATGTTTCAATAGAACGGTTGCTATCTGATCATAACCTTTTTCTGCTGCAAAATGTAAAGGAGTCCAATTTGTGTGATCTAAAGCATTAATATCTGCTTCCTTTTCTAAGAGCAATTCAACCACCTCTAAATGATCATGGTCTACTGCAAAGTGTAGAGGTGTAGTACTTTTAACTGTTTTAGCATTAATGTCTGCTCCTTTATCAAGCAAAGATTTAGCAACTTCTAAACTACCATCATATGCTGCACAATGTAGAGGAGTCCAACTTCTGTTATCTAGAGCATTAATATCTGCTCCATTTTCAATCAAGAAATTCATTATTTCCAAGTGATTATGTTCTGCTGCCAAATGTAGAGCTCTTCTACCATCATCCATCTTTGCATTTATATTTGCTCCTTTTGCAATTAAGCTCTCTACTATTTTTAAAGAAAAACCATTATATGCTGCATTATGTAAAGGAGTCCAATTCTGATCATCCACGTTGTTAATGTTTGCTCCATTTTTAATTAAAAAATCACTCACCTCAAAATGACTTTGCTGAATTGCTAGATGCAAAGGTGTAAAACCTTCGTTTTTTTTAGCATTAACATTGGCTTTTTTCTCTATTAGTAGCTTCACTACTTCTAAGTGACCATTCTGAGATCCTATATGTAAAGCTGTGGAATTATTGTGGCCTTTAGCATTAACATCAATTCCCTTTACGAGAAGAAGAGACTTAACTACTCCAAAGTGATTACGTTCTGCTGCTAAATGTAAAGGTGTAAGATTCTCATAATCCTTAGCATTAACATTAGATTTTGCTTTTAGTAAAATGTCTACTAACTCTAAAAAGCCATTTTGAGACGCTAAATGTAGAGGTGTAATCTTATCATCTGTTTTTGCATTAACGTTTGCTCCAGGTTCAAGCAGAACTTTAACTATATCTAACCTACCAGTTTGTGTTCCCAGATGTAAGGGTGTAATGTTTGCATCAACTTTATGATTACCTATGCCTGAAGATCCAGCGTTAATATTAGACCCTTGTGAAATAAGAGCTTTAACTACTTCGAGGTTACCATTTTGTACTGCAGAATGCAAAGGTCTTGCTCGATCATTATTTACAGCATTAACATCTAACCCCTTTTCAATAAAAACATTTACTATATCTAGATGACCATTCTCTGCTGCTAGGTGTAAAGGTGTATTAAGTTTATCTGTTTTAGTACTAAGATCTGCTCCATTTGCAATCAAGGTGTTGACTATATCTAAATATCCTTGCTGGGATGCAAAACTTAAAGGTGTAAAGCCTAGAATGGCCCTATGGTTTACATCTGCTCCATGAGCAATAAGAAAGTTAACCATCTCTAAGCGATTTTTTGCAATTGCAAAATACAGTGGCGTAAAGCCATCGTACTTAATCTCTGAGTTAATATCTAAACCCTCTTCTAAGAAACTCTTTCTGCTAGTAGCTCTTTTTTAATCAAGACATAACCAAATTCACTAGCTTTCTT
>NZ_JBIXJM010000183.1:0-4572 GCF_044752445.1 Wolbachia endosymbiont of Drosophila barbarae
CTCCCATAAAGTAGTTCGTCCAATTTTAAATCTTGCTGCCACTGTTTCTCTGCTTTCTCCTTCGTCTAGCGCTTCCATTGCTTTTTTCCTTAAGTCATAACTATATGCTGCTGGCACTCAACCTCCTTATCATCTTCTATCCTTATCTTATCACATCCGGACTTCTATGAAAAGAGCTATACTTCTCACTTCTGCTAATAAGGACTTAATATTTTCTTGGCAATGCACTCTCTTTACCGATTCAGCCGGTTCAACCATACCAAGAACATTCTTTACCAAAGATTTTTCTTCACAACTAAATATGAACATGTAATAACCCATCGATAAAGTGAAGAGCAAGAACATAGCCGGAAGTAAAAACGGAGCTAATACATTTTGTGACGCAGGGAAAATAAACCAGGTAACAGTTGCTATTGACACAGTTAGAAATAATCCTGATAAACATAATTGTGCTTTTCTTCTATAATTCTGATCAATAACTGTACTTACACCAATAGAAGCTATATCAATCATTACTCACACCTCATTAAACATTAATACTAACTGAATGATAGCATTATTGTGATGAAAATGCAATATTATGAATATTTTAATACAATTTATATTGACAGTTACAATTCTGAATGTTTTATTGCAGCGTTAGCTGATTAGCATTTTTAAGATGAGGTCAACTCTCATAGAGAGAGGATTTTTTTATTTTCTCATTCTTCTCATTTTCCTCTCTAACAATTTTTTTTCCATTTAATATGTCCTTTATTTCATCTCCTGTTAAAGTTTCAAACTCCAGTAGATTTTCGGCAATGAGATCTAAGCCTTTCTTATGCTTGGTCAAAATGTCTTTTGCTTTTTCATAGCAAGAAGATACAACTTTCTTCACTTCTTCATCTATAAGTTTTAACGTATCTTCAGAAATTACCTCAGAACCATGTATGGTTTGTTCGCGATTGTGATAGATCGGGCCTATTTTGTCACTCATTCCCCATTTTGTTACCATAGCGCGTGATAAATCAGATGCTTGTTTTATATCCGAAGATGCACCGCTTGTGACTTTATCGTAGCCAAAAATTAGCTCTTCTGCCACTCTTCCACCCATTGCAACAGTTATATCTGCTAGCATCTTTTCTCTTGTGAGGGACACTCTATCTGTTTCTGGTAGTCTCATAACTAAACCGAGTGCCCTACCGCGTGGAATAATTGTTGCTTTGTGTATAGGATCAGAAGCAGGCATATTAACAGCAATCATCGCATGACCAGCTTCATGGTATGCAGTCAGTCTCTTTTCCTCTTCTGTCATAATGAGAGATCGTCTTTCTACGCCCATCATCACTTTATCACGTGCATATTCGAAATCATCCATGGTAACAATCTTCTTGTTTCTTCTTGCAGCGATAAGTGCAGATTCATTCACCAAATTTGCTAGATCAGCCCCTGAAAAACCTGGTGTTCCCCTTGCAACTGTTTTCACGTTTACATCTGGTGCTATTGATATTTTCTTTATATGAGTATTTAATATCTTTTCACGCCCATTTATATCGGGTAAAGAAATAGTAATCTGTCGGTCAAAACGACCAGGTCTAAGCAGTGCTGGATCTAAGACATCCGGACGGTTAGTCGCAGCAATTATTATTACACCTTCATTAGACTCAAAGCCATCCATCTCAACTAATAACTGATTTAATGTTTGTTCTCTTTCATCATTGCCGCCACCAAGACCAATGCCACGATGTCTACCCACCGCATCTATTTCATCTATAAAAATTATACAAGGAGCATTTTTCTTGCCTTGATCAAACATATCACGAACACGACTTGCACCAACACCCACAAACATTTCAACAAAATCAGATCCAGAAATACTAAAGAATGGCACATTAGCTTCTCCTGCAATTGCACGAGCAAGTAAAGTTTTACCAGTTCCAGGAGAGCCAATCAAAAGGCACCCTTTTGGTATTTTTCCACCTAATATTTGAAATTTTTGCCTTTGTTTAAGAAAATCAACGATCTCTACTAGCTCTTCTTTTGCTTCATCAATTCCGGCAACATCATCAAATGTTACTTTTTTTCCACTAGTCATGAGTCTAGCCCTTGATTTGCCAAAGCTTATAGTTCTGTTGCCCCCCGCTTGTGTTTGTTTAAGAAAGAATAGCAAGAAGCCAATAAAGATAAATGTTGGGACCCATGAGATAAGTAATCCACCAATTACGTTCATGGCAGAATCTCCAGTTGAAAAGGAGAATCTCACTTTTCTATCATGTAAATTTTTTATTAGGTCGCTATATATGACACCGCTTGAATTGAAACTTGAACCGTCCCTGAACTTGCCTTCAATGCTCTGGTTTTTTATGACAATATTTTCTACATCATTGTCTTCTAGTCTAGTTAAAAATTCCGAAAAAGGTATAATTGTTTTACTTTTACCTACATTTCCGCTGAACTGAATATAAGCAACTGAAATAAGAACAATAATTACTAACCAGATCAATAAGCCTTCTAAAAATTTTTTCATTTCTATTTCTAACTAAATACTAATCAAGCTTACCAAATTTTGTTTTATCGTGCTATTAATAATGCATTGAACCTTATCGTCATTGGTATTTTTTCCGTTATAATTTACATCAGGATAAGCAAGCACCTTTCCATCTTTTAGCACTACAGGCAAAGAATAGAAAACTTCAGGGCAGCAGTTGTAATCCTTCAGAAATTCAGAAACTTTTTGTGTTTTTTTTAATGGAGCGATGATAACTGAACACTCTTGATTTCCGAGTATTGTGCAGCTAAATCTGTTATCCCATTGAGTAGGTTCATTTAAAGGTAGGTTTAAGGTAATTTCTTGTATCTTTGACGATTCTCTAATTATCAAGATATTTTCTCCATGTTTTCTTATTTTACACCCAGAAAGTGTACAGTTAACATTACTATCCTTTTGCAATATTTTATTAAATATTACGATAAGGCTGTTGTACCTTGGTTTATAATGTTTACTGGCAATTGCCATTATGGAGTAAAGAAGAAGCCTCAAGGCTATTTCCTCTGGCAATTGATAAAACTCACTTAGTTTAATTTCAATATAACCAAGATCATGCACATTAACGCAGTCATTAAACGCAAGGCGTGTGTAGTGCATCAACGCTTTTGCAGCTCTTTTCATATGAAGGGCTGTGAGGCATATTCGCTCTGTTAAAATCTCTTGATTATCACTTGCTTTAAGTAAGTTACGGTATAAAGTTCGCCTGTATTTTAAGTCATAGTTGCTTCTATCTTCGATCCATTTTAACCGATGAAGCTTAGCGTACTTTTCTATTTCACTACGACTAAAATTTAACAATGGCCTAAATATATAAATACCATTTAGGAAAGACTTGTAGTCCATTGATGATAATCCATCTACGCCACTACCTCGCTCTAATCTTAACAAGAACGTTTCTGCTTGATCATCTTTGTGATGAGCAACAAGTAAATATTTAACATTATTATTTTTACACCACTCTGCTAGTAACTTATACCGTGCTTTTCGTGCCTGTAACTGAATATTGCCTTTAATATTTTGCTTCTCCCAATTTAATATGAACGATTCCTTTGCTCCAAGTTCCTTTGCATAACTTACAACAAAATCAGCTTCTTTTTGAGACTCTGGACGTAACCCATGATTTACTGTTAATGCTGTAGGAAGTGAAAGCTTGTTTTTTTTTGCCCAGTTAGTCATTAAGTGCAGTAAGACTATACTATCTACACCACCTGATACTGCAACTGCAACTTGATTGTTATAGAAAGCAAAACTATTAACCACATTTTGAAATAATAACTCTAATTCCATTATGTCTCTTGATGGCCAGACAGGTCAGATCTCTTACGTCATACCGCGACTTATTTGTGGTATATATAGATCCCGCTAACAAGCAACGAAATATGACAAGTTTGTCCTTTTTTGTCTACCCCAGTGCCCTTTCTTTATGTCATCCCAGTGTTTGACACTGGGATCCAGGTTTTAATGCAAGAAACTATTTCTTTATTCCAGAAAATGAAAATTCCACTCTACGATTTTTAGCATGCTCTTTTTCATATTTAGAATTTCTAGAATCATCTTTTACATTAACCAAAGGCTCAGTTTCACCTTTAGAAGCAGTTTTTATTCTGTTTTCTATGTAGGGTGTACAACTAACCATAAATTTTTTAGCTGCATCTGCCCTTCTAGCGCCTAGCGCAAGATTATATTCATGAGAACCACGGTTGTCAGTGTGACCAGTTAAAGTAACCTTCGCGTTAGGGTTATCTTGTAACACCTCCATTACGTCAAGTAATGCATCTGCACTTACTTCAGCAATACTAGATTCATCATAACCAAAGAAAACTCTTTTATCACCTATCTGCTTAACAACAGAATTTATTTTATTTGTTGTATTTGCTTCTTTTTTTGGGCAAGAACTTACACCAGTAAGTAATAAACAAAAACAGCACATTATAACCAGTCTACTCCACATTACTAAACCTCCATAAATTTTAAATAGTGCGTAACTTTAATTTCAGTAGCTAATATCTCTCAATATTGTAATATAGTCAAGAGAAATAAAATAC
>NZ_JBIXJM010000184.1:0-2689 GCF_044752445.1 Wolbachia endosymbiont of Drosophila barbarae
TTGAAAGTAGCATCGACTGAGATGGACAATATTACACTCAAAAATATCAAATTTCTTCAGCAAGAGGCAAGTAAAATGATAGAGGATAACCAGAAAGTGATAGACAAATTCTGCAAGCAAAATCCAAAACTATAACTGAGCTAGAAAAACGAAATAAGCGAGTTTCTAGTATCTACTTTAATAAATTTACTAAAATATTTTTTTAATATTATATATTGAATACAGAAGCACAAGAATTTCATTCAGCAATGCAGATAATTAATTATGTAATCACCTTTGTTGATATTTTAATATATTGTATAGAAATCAGTAAACTAATGTTGCTTTTAATTCAGGTTAAGTTTTGGAAGCGTGATTTTCAAGTTCCTCAATAGATAAATCTGTTATTTTAGAAATAGCATCAACAGAAACGTCCAACATACGTAGATTATTTGCAACCTTTATTGACTCTGCTTTGTAAATCGGGAATGTTGCTACCAAATGTTGACATTAAACTTTATGATATGAGGTATCTTTGATGTTTTTACGCTACTAAATTCATGATATCCATCTCTTGGCGATTTAAGCCTATTTTTAGAGTATTGATAAAAAGACGATAAGACCCCTTCTACATCTAAAGCCTAAAATGCAATTCTCAGATGATCTCTGACAGACGTTTTTTTCATCAACACATTCAAAACAATAAAAAGATTGAATATTTCTTCACAATTGTGTATAATTATTAATGCTTTGGTGCACGTAACGATTATACTTTAAAAAGAATGTTGGCTACTGAGAAGAATGAAGACATCATCATCAGCGAAAAAAAAGGGCAAAAAACAGAGAAATTTGATGCAACTACTTAAGAAAGGTGTCTCTATTGCAGCTGAGACAGCTGATCACTCATGATCAAATAAAAAAGTTATAAGCACACAGATTGGATTACAGTATCTTTTTTAAGAAGAAGATTTATCTTGCTTAAAAACTTGTAGATACTATATTTTACATAAATTCTTCATGCGAGGCCTTTATGTTTACTAATAGAATATCTAATAATCTGGATCAGCTACAATTTTTTGTAGAGTTTTTAAATGAAAATTATGAAACTCAGAAACATCTTAGTCTTACACCACTACATTTAGCAGCAGGAAATGGTCAGTTGGATTTAGTCAACACTTTATTAGGAGCGTCGAACAAGAAAAAAATCTTGTTAAACCGGAAAGAAACTATTTCTTCACTTCCATAGCAATTTTTATATATAATTTATCAAGAAGTACTTCTGCAGTTATAACCGACTGATCAATGGTGCTTAAGTGCCCGTTTAGGAGCGTGGTTTTGGAGGAACGGTTAAACCACTGATGGAGTCTATTATGACTACCTCGATTAGAAGATTGTATAATCTAACCGTCCCAAGCTTAAGTGCTTCTCCATTATAAGTTATAGTAGGATAATTACCATGATAAAGGCAAAAAGTAAACTAGAAATAGTGAATCCTGATACAGCAGGAATTGATATCGGCTCAGCTGTACATTATGTATGTGTACCTGAAGGAAGAGATGAACAACGTGTCAAAAAATTTGGATGCTTTACAGTTGATCTTCATAACTTAGCAGGGTGGTTAAAGAAATGTAAAATTAGAACAGTAGCTATGGAATCAACAGGAGTATATTGGATTCCTTTGTTTCAAATACTTGAGTCATATGGATTTGAGGTAAAATTGGTAAATGCACGATATATTAAGAACGTGCCTGGTAGAAAATCCGACGTTCAAGACTGTCAATGGTTACAACAATTACACAGCTATGGATTACTCCATGGGTCGTTTAGACCTGATGATCAAATGTGTGTGTTGCGTAATTACGTTAGGCAACGTAGCAACCTGATTGAAAGTGCATCCACACATATTCTACGTATGCAAAAAGCGTTAATTCAAATGAACGTTCAATTACACAAAGTCATAAGTGATATTACTGGAGTAACCGGTATGCAAATTATCAAAGCAATAATTGAAGGTGAAAGGAATCCTGAAAAATTATCAGAATTGAGAGATGTACGGATAAAAAATGATAGATCTACCATGGCAAAAGCGCTAAAAGGCGACTACAGAAAGGAACTCTTATTTGTGTTAAAGCAAGAATTTGAATTGTATAATATTTATCAGGAAAAAATAGCAGAATGCGACAAAAGCATCGAACAATATTACAAAACATTTGAAACAAAATCTGACGAGAATAAGCGATGCAGCAAAATAAAGAATAGGTTTTCAAAAAACAGACCAGACTTTCCTTTACACGAAGAACTGTATAGAGTAACCGGTATTGATTTTACTAAAGTTCCTGGGCTTGATGTGCTAACTATACAAACAATTATCTCAGAAGTTGGTTTGAACCACGATAAATGGCCATCAGAGAAGCACTTTACTTCTTGGTTGGGGCTAAGTCCTGCTAATAAAGTTACAGGGGAAAAAGTATTTGGGACGAGAACTCGCAAAGTTATTGCTCGTGCTGCAAATGCTTTTAGGATGGCTGCCCAATGTGTGTCAAGAAGCAACAGTGGGATTGTTGCATATTGCAGAAGGTTAAAAAAACGACTAGGAGCACCGAAAGCGATTACCGCTACGGCTAGGAAATTGGCGTGCATTTTTTATAGTATGCTAAAGTATGGACAGGAATATGTAGAGAAGGGCATTGATTACTATGAAAAGTTATAT
>NZ_JBIXJM010000185.1:0-4165 GCF_044752445.1 Wolbachia endosymbiont of Drosophila barbarae
ATCCTCCAAAATTTTATTTTACCCGAAAAAACTCCTTTCTTTCTCTCCACTTTTTCTGGGTAAGGTCAGTATGGGAAAAGGTGAAAGATGTACTAAAAAACCCAGAGATGATAAAAAAGGAATACCAACGTAGAGTATTAGAAAATAAAAATGATGAATCATCAGAGAAAAAGTTTGCAAGAAGAGAAAATCAAATAAAAGAAGGTATCGAAAAATTAATGGAAGATTATTATAGTCAAGAAAATGCAGGAGAGAAAGGATATATAAGCGAGGAAGAATTTAAACAGACAATGAGAAAAATGAAAGAACGCTTACAAGGGATAGAAGAAGAGAAAAAAAAGGTAGTTGATCAGAAGGCAGTAGAAAAAGGAATAAGTCTTATTATAAATAGCATAAAGAATTTTTATTCTAGTGTAAAATCGAACCTGGAACAGCTAGATTGGCAAACTAAGCGCGGCATTATTAAAGCATTAATAGGACAAATTAACATTGGTTGTGATCAGGTAGAAGTAGGATTTCAGATCGAAGAACCAGCACAGGATGGGGGAATTCTTAATTTGTATCATTGTACTACACATCGTAATAAGGGGGTTGGCAAAATGTGTCAAGCAAGTTTTTTCGTTTCTATAAATCTGGATTTCAGCGTTATGCGCTGGAATGACAACGTGAGGTAAATTTTTCAACATCCCAAAATTACAGAATTCAGTCTGTTTAATTAAGTGTGAACTGTTACACGAAAATTTTGTAAACAGATTAATATACCCTGTTTTTGCTATTTATCTAAAAATGGAACCATAGAGTACGTTGAGGAGCGTAAGCAAATTTTAATGCAAAAATTACTATCAAAAAATAGATTATGCAAGAGGTCTAATTATTCTGCCGCAATTTTGCTCTATCACACTTGCCACATTTAATATTCCAGCTTCATCATAATAATTTCCAATCACTTGCAAGGCAAGTGGTAAACCCTCATTGGAGAGCCCAACAGGAACAGAAATAGCAGGCAATCCTGCCAGACTTGCCGGCACAGTAAACACATCATTGATGCACATAATTAGCGGATCTGGCTTTTCATTTAAGCCAAAAGCTTCTGTTGGAGCAGATGGCACAAGTATGTAATCTATTTTTTCAAACGCTTTTATAAAATCATTTCTGATTAATGCCCTGATACACTGTGCTTTTTCGTAATATTCATTGTAATGACCTGAGGAAAGCGCATAAGCGCCAATTAAAATTCTTCTTTTCACCTCTTTACCAAAACCTTCTGCTCTTGTTAGTGAATACATTTCTTCAAGGGTATCAGCATCAACCCTGAACCCATAACGCACACCGTCATAACGAGCAAGATTGGATGAAGTTTCAGCAGAACAAATTAAATAATAGACTGGTATTGCATATTTAGTATGTGGCAGAGTAACGTCAACAACTTCAGCGCCATTTTCTTTTAAATAGGAAGCAACTTTCTCCCAATTATGGACTATTTCCTCTGAAATTCCATCCATCCTATATTCTTTTGGTATACCAATACGCTTACCCTTGACATCACCATTTATAAAGCTAGAAAATTTAGGCACTGGCTTTTCGCTTGATATTGAATCTTTTGTATCATAGCCACAGATTGCTTCCAGCATTAATGCTGAATCAGAGACAGAACGAGTAATGACTCCTGCTTGATCTAGAGAACTCGCAAATGCAATCATACCAAAACGCGAGCATCTTCCATAAGTTGGCTTTATTCCAACCACTCCACAATAAGCTGCTGGTTGGCGCACAGATCCACCGGTGTCACTCCCTAGTGCTCCAGCGCATAAAAATCCAGCCACCGATGCTGCAGATCCACCAGATGATCCACCAGGAACAACTTTTTCCCCATCGCTTTTTCTAATCCACACATTTTCAACAGGGCCAAAATAGCTATTTGTGTTCGCAGAACCCATAGCAAATTCATCCATATTAAGCTTACCGAGCATGGCTGCTCCACTTTTTAAAAGCAAGTCAGACACCGTAGATTCGTAAGTCGGAACGAAATTTTCCAGCATTTTTGAGCATGCTGTTGTTTTTATTCCTTTTGTACAGAATAGATCTTTGATGCCAACTGGTACACCCATGAGCGGCGAGATTAAATCATCCTTTTGCCTAGAGAAATGTTCATCTGCAGCTTTAGCAGCTTTCATTGCTATCTCTGGGGTTTTTGTTATAAATGCATTTAATTTCTCATTTTCAACCGCACTGATGTGCGCCTCTACGAGTTCAACGGCAGAAAAACTCTTTTTTTTGAGCCCGTCATGCATTTGTGTAATACTTAACTTTCTTAGTTCATTCATCAATATTTAATTTTTAGCAAGACGTTAATTATAACATGGCACGATAAAAAATCCATACATTTATAGTTACAGCTAGAAATGTAGCTAAGGTAACTTAGATTCACCGACAATCGTCATCCCGCTACTTGTTAGCGGCTAAGAGATACCGCAGCGGTATGACGTAGAAGCTATACTTTTATACTCACCAACTTAGTATCCAATCCGGATTGTATCTTAAAAAGGTCAAAAGACTATAATAAGCAAAGGAATGATACTGTGTCTGAGTGAAAATCGTTGAGATCCCAGTGTCTGCTGCTTGCATAGCATTTATTTACAAAAAAATAGTCATGCAAGAGACTTTGCTTGGATATTTGATATAATTTAGGTCTATTAAAGCAAAAAATACTAACATGAATGAAGTGATAACATTTGGTTGTCGTCTAAATTTTTACGAGAGCGAGTTAATCAAAGAAGCATTAAAAAAAGCAAAGAGAGAAAATGTTGTTGTGGTGCATAGCTGTGCAGTGACAAACGAAGCAGAACGTCAGGTAAAGCAAAAGATACGTAAGATTTACAAAAATGATCCAAATAAAGAAATTATCGTAGTTGGTTGTGCTGTTCAGTTGGATCCAGAAGTTTACAGTAGCATTCCTGGTGTAAGTAAAGTGCTCGGTAATCAAGATAAGCTAAAAGCTGAAAATTACTTACTAAATGACGATAAAATCTTGGTCAGTGATAACCAAGTAGAACCTGTTCTAATTAATGGATTTGAAGATAAGTCAAGGGCATTTATTGAAATTCAAAATGGTTGTAATCATAGCTGCACATTTTGTTCAATTACTGAGGCAAGAGGGAATAATCGATCTGTGCCAATAAACAGTATTATAGAGCAAATCAGGATCTTTGTAGAAAATGGATATCAAGAAGTAGTGTTTACAGGGGTTGATATTACTGACTTTGGTACAGATTTGTTGGGTAAGCCATCACTTGGTTCAATGATTAGGAGAGTTTTAAAGGATATACCAGAGTTGAAGAGGCTAAGACTTTCCTCTATCGATGTTGCTGAAGTTGACGACGAATTAATGGATTTAATAGCTAATGAGTCAAGACTTATGCCTCATTTACATTTGAGTCTACAATCTGGTAATAATTTAATACTAAAGAGAATGAAGCGTCGTCACAACAGAGAACAAGTGATAGAATTTTGTCATAAAATGAAGAGCTTGAGACCTAATATAGCATTTGGCGCTGATATTATTGCTGGATTTCCAACAGAAACTGATGAAATGTTTCAGGATACAGTTGATTTACTGAAAAAAACAAATATAGTTTACCTACATGCTTTTCCATATTCAGAGCGGAAAAATACACCTGCTGCACGAATGCCACAAGTACCAGAGAATGTGCGTAAAGAACGAGTAAAAAATTTAAGAGAAGTAAATAAAGAAATTATGAGCAGTTTTTGTCAATCCTTGATCAACACTAAGCAAAGTGTTCTGGTTGAGCAAAATAATGTCGGTAGAGCAGAAAATTTTGCATTAATAAAGCTTGAATCAAAAGCTCAAGCCAAGAGTATTGTGAAAGTTAATGTTAAAGGAGTGGAAAATAATTATCTAATTGGAAATATTTTTTCTTAATTTTTGTACATTGAAGAAATATACGATATAGTAATTATACTGTAAATGATAATTGTGAATTCATTTATGATAACTAGAATATCTATTACTTTATTTTTCATTTTCATTTCATGTGTCTATTTTTTTATTACTTATATTAGTAATGATACACACATTGAGCAAGTACAACCCTTAAAATTAGAAACAGACAATAATAAAAGTGTGATACGTTCTGAGGAGGTTACT
>NZ_JBIXJM010000186.1:0-4291 GCF_044752445.1 Wolbachia endosymbiont of Drosophila barbarae
AAAACATAAAAAACGCCAATATTTTAAAGCGGATAATAACCCCAGGGCTTCTTTTGCCTTTTTTTTTATTCGGTAAATTTCTTAATATTTATAGCTAAACGACAATCGTCATCCCAGTGCTCCTTTTTTTGTCATCCCAGTCTGGGATCTATTTTGCATGTAACTCTAATTGTGTTTTGGCATAAAACGCGACGCGTATTAGACTTATTTGCAAGCAAAGCTTGCTAGATCCAAGTAGTCAGGGCACTGGGATGACAGGAGAAGGAAGCACTGGGATTGGGATGGAAAAGGCTATTTGTGTGATGCCAATGAGTGATAGAAAGTTCTGCAAGAAGTCATTAATTGCAAAAATTTAATATAAGTGGTAAAGTAGAACCACTGAATAAAAAACATATGTTAATTAATACAACGTCGGAGCTGGAGGACATATGTGAGGGGTTGATAGCAAAAAAGCCAAAATTTATAGCAGTTGACACGGAGTTCATTAGAAATAATTTAATCTACTACCCAAAATTATCGTTAATTCAAATTTCTTACGGAGAGAAGAGTTTTATTGTAGACGCACTAGTGCCAGAAATTGATTTATCATTCATTAAGAAAATAATGCTAAATCAGGGGATAACCAAAGTGTTTCATAGCTGCCGGCAGGATATAGAATCCTTACTCACTGTGTTTAAATGTATTCCCACTCCCATTTTTGATACCCAAGTTGCTGCTATGTTTTGTCATTATTATCATGACTTTATTGGTTACTCAAAAGTAGTGGAGCAATATCAAGGAATAGCACTGGATAAAATTAAAGCTAAAAATTCAGATTGGTTAAGGCGTCCGTTGTCCGAGGATCAGTTAGACTATGCAATAAACGACGTGATACACCTATATGACCTACACCAAATATTGTGCAATAAACTTGAAGAAAATAATAGGATGGGTTGGTTTCAAGAAGAGATGGAATCAATAGTTAATATAAATAAGTATTTACATAATCCAAAAGATGCATGGAAGAGGATGAAATTTAATTATGAAGTAAATCCAAGGTTGATACTAACTGTTAAAGCAGTTAGTGAGTGGCAAGAAACCTTAGCACAGCGCTATAATATGAACCGTAATAAAATAATCAATAACGCTGTAATAGCTGGTTTTATTGAAAAAAATATAGAGCATGTTGATGAGATTTTAGATGATCTCAAGAGGAATGCAAAAAATATAAAAGATGCAGATTTACTAGAGTTTGTGAATATTTTTAATGAAAATGAGGGAAATTGGATGCAGCAAAACAATACCTTATCGAGTAATTATGACAAATCTGTACTTGATATACTCTCAATTATTTTAGATAGTAAATGTAAAGAAAGTAACATATCAAGGAAATTAGTTTCTTCAAAAGATGAGTTAACCTGGTCAATATCTAGACAGACAGATAAATTATTCAAGGGGTGGAGATATGATTTTTTTGGCAGGTCAGTTGAATCATTTTTGAACACAAGCTCAAAATTTGAGATTTCAGCAGTGAAATCCGCAAATAATATAACCAAAATTCAGAGTAATTTGGTAGAGAATAACTGTTGCTAAAGTAACTTAGATTTATCGACAATCGTCATCCCGCTACGTGTTAGCGGCTAAGAGATACCGCGGCGGTATGACGGTTAAGTAGGGTGTCATCCAAGTAGCCCTGACTACTTCGATCCAGGAAAATTGATTGTGCACTATACAACATAAAAGCTAGATCCCAGACTGGGATGACACCACCTACAAATTGCAATGTTCGTATAGTTATGTGCTTGACACTGGGATCTAGAAAATCTAGTTAATATATATAGAGAAACCTTAGCTATAGTTTCAAAAGAAGTCGAATGTATTTTGTTATATGATTATAAGTCTAACAGGCGGAATTGGGGTAGGAAAGAGCTTTGTAGCTAATTGCTTTCAAGAGTTTGGTGCTGTTGTATTTGATGCTGATTCTGTTGTACACCAACTTTATAAAGTGGATAAAAGCATAATAAGTTATGCAGAGAAAAATTTTCCTGGAGTGGTAGTAAATGGTGAAATAGATAGAACAGTACTGTCTAAATATTTCTTAGCCTACGATGAAAATTGGAAACAATTTCAATCTTTGGTTCACTCTGCTGTGCTGCGTGAATTAGAATTTTTTATTGCCAAGGAAAAAAAGATCGATAGAAAACTTTTAGTTTTAGATGTGCCACTTCTATTAGAAACAAAATTTTATTTATATTGCGACCTTATTGTTTTTGTTCATGCAGATAGCGTTGTGCAAGCTCAAAGACTTAACGAACGCAACATAGATAAAGAAAAGCTTAATCTAATCTCCGATGTTCAGTTATCTATTGAGGAGAAAAGGAAGATGAGTGACTTTATTATCGATACCAGTGTAAGCAAAGAGTATGTTTTTTCTCAAGTAAAAGATATAGTGGATTCATTAAACCTAAACACGTAGCTCTACGTCATACCGCCGCGGTATCTCTAGATCCCGCTAACAAGCAGCGGGATGACGGTTGTCAGGATCCCAGCAGCCTCCCTCCCCTGTCATCCCAGTGTCAAGCACTGGAATGACACCCTTCCGATGGGAACTGCTCTCAAACTACAACAGCATGAGTAGCTATAGAAGCTTTAATGATACAAGAAAAAATAAACAGCTATCATTTTTTTAGTAATTAAGTAAAATAGAGTGAAAGATTGCGAGGAAGTTTTGAAAAATAAGATAAAAAAGATAGTAATTTCAGGAAAGGAAGTGTGGCCAATCATCGAGGGCGGCAAAGGCATTGCAGTTAGTGATGGAAGATCAAGCGGAGCATTTGCTGCAGCAGATGCTGTGGGTACATTTTCTGGTGCAAATGCTAAGCTTATTGATGATAATGGCGAGTTAGTGCCACTAATTTATAAAGGCAAAACAAGAAATGAAAAGCATAGTGAATTGATTGAGTATAGTATTGAAGCTGGAATTAGTCAGGCAAGAATAGCAAATGAAATATCAAAAGGTCATGGAAGAATACACATGAATGTACTTTGGGAGATGGGAGCAGCAGAACGCGTACTTCATGGCATATTAGAAGGAGCGAAAGGTTTGATTCATGGTATTACCTGCGGTGCTGGTATGCCTTATAGGCTTGGAGAAATTGCAGCTAAATATCAGGTTTATTATTACCCTATTATCTCATCGGTGCGTGCTTTTAAAGCATTATGGAAGCGTGCTTACCAAAGAATATCTTCCTATTTGCTTGGTGGAGTAGTGTATGAAGATCCATGGCTTGCTGGAGGGCACAATGGACTGAGTAACAGTGAAGACCCAGAGCTACCACAGGCTCCATTTGAAAGAGTTGCAGAGCTTAGATCTTTCATGAACGAGATCGGTCTTTCAGAAACACCAATTGTTATGGCAGGAGGAGTGTGGCATTTGAAAGATTGGGAACATTGGTTTGACAATCTGCAAATTGGACCAATAGCTTTTCAGTTTGGCACTCGTCCACTTTTGACGAAAGAAAGCCCAATTTCTGCAGAGTGGAAAAAGAAGCTACTCACTTTAGAAGAAGGTGATGTATTTTTAAATAAATTCAGTCCAACAGGGTTTTACTCATCTGCAGTAAAAAATAACTTCATACGTGAGTTGCAGGAACGGAATTCACGTCAAATAAAGTTTTCAGAAAATGCTAGCGAAGAATTTAATAATGAATTTGCAATGGGTAGCAGAGGTAGAAAGATCTACCTTACTGCAAAAGACAAAGAACTGGCAAATACATGGACTAAAGCAGGGTATACAGAAGCAATGAAAACTCCAGATACAACTGTTATTTTTGTGACGCCAGGCAGGTTTGCAGAGATAAGACAAGATCAAATCAATTGTATGGGATGCTTAAGTCATTGTTTGTTTAGCAATTGGAAAGATCATGGTGACCATTCAACAGGACGAAAGCCAGATCCGCGTAGTTTTTGCATACAAAAAACACTGCAAAACGTTATACACGATGGTGATATTGAGAACGAACTCATGTTTTCCGGGCACAATGTGTACAAATTTAAGCAAGATCCATTTTATGAGAATGGCTACGTACCGGCAGTAAAAGAACTGGTGGAAAGGATATTGACTGGGTATTGAGTCAGTAACCTTACCCAGAAAAAGTGGAGAGAAAGTGTGGAATGTTTTTTACAAAAAGAATGATGCATCAAATTGTTCTGGAATGCAATAGTTAATAGTGACGTTGTTTGTTATAAAAAATTTCTATGTATTCAAATATTGCAGTTCTAGTTTGTTGAGCAGAGTGTTGTGAAGTATCAA
>NZ_JBIXJM010000187.1:0-2411 GCF_044752445.1 Wolbachia endosymbiont of Drosophila barbarae
TCCTTTCGTCGTGCTGTTGATTCTGCCTTCCTATGACCTGTTCGGACTATTATGAGAAATGCTATAATTTGTAGAATAAGGTTTTTTCCTTTTTGCATATTTCACCTAAAAAGGACACATTTTAGACTTCTTTGTTGAAATAAAACAGAAACAAAAGTGCTGTCCCTTGCACTCTTTGGATAATTTAATGATAAAAAATTTGGAGAGAAATTTTATACACAATCTCTGACATTTTTCCTTAAGTTGACGCCATTGTGTGAACGGTTACGGTTTCCCGTCTTCACCATGCTATATAGAAAAAAGTCTGGATTCCAATTTGCATGACAATATGGAGTATCTGCTTCTTTCATCCCAGTGGGATCTTTTATTCCATTTTATCAACAGTTTGTTTTGCAGTATCAAACAATTTTAATCCTATAATCCCGAATGTAACTAAAATAAAGCATATTACTTCGAATAAATTAACTGGTTCATCAAATAGGTAAACTCCAAGTATCGAAGCTCCTATAGCGCCCACTCCAGTCCAAATTGCATAGCATACTCCGATAGGTATAGAACGTGTAGCGAGCGAAAGTAAATATGTACTAAGAGCCATGGAGAGTATGCTAATTATTGATGGTACGAGATGAGTAAATCCATAACTATGCTTAAGTGTTATGACCCAGAACACTTCAATTAGTGACGATAAGAGTAAATATATCCAATTCATGCATAAATTTTTAGGTTTAAATAGAGAGCTTCAGCCCTATGCTTCCTATTACAATTAAAACGATACATAAAACTTGAGATAAATTAATATTCTCTGTGAAAGTGGTTGCACCAATTATAGTTATTCCAATTGTGCATATTCCAGAGGAAACTGCATAGCATACTCTAATAGGTAGAAAGCATGCTGCAAGAGATAAAAAGTAAATGCTAATGATCATAATTACCAATGTTGCAATCGAAGGCACAACTTTAGTAAAACTGTTACTAAACTTTAGTGTTACAGCCCACAGTATCTCTAGGATACTAGACAGCAACAAATATAACCAGCACATTTTCGTAACACTTCAATCTTGTATTGTAACAGAAATTGTTAGTTAAAACTACACTAAAGTGCAATAGATCTCTCTTTCGAAATTGCTTTAATATCAAACTTAAAACAACATCCTAAAAAACTTTTCTACGAAATTCAATTCCTGCACGTCATTTGCTGCATAAAGTGGTGTAGTTTGTTGCTCAATACCTGGTATTTCTACAAAAACTTCGCCCACTTCTTGACCTTTTTTAATGGGTGCAGGTATCATATTTTTATATTCAATACGCACCTTAATTTGGTCATGCAATTTGCGGTTGTAAGTTATGGTAACATCGTTTGCAACTGTAATAGGCACTTTTTTATCTTTTCCATAGAGAACATTTACTTCCTCAACTACGCTATCCTTAGCGAATATTTTCTTGGTATTAAAATGATTTAAGGAATATTGTATCAATCTTTTTGCTTCTTCTATTCGCTCTTTCTCAGTGTTTAAACCATTTACGACAGCAAAAATTCTCCTATCATTTCGTTTTGCAGATGCTACAATGCCGTAACCACCAGCATTTGTATAACCGGTTTTTAAGCCATCAACCCCAATATCGTGAAAAAGTAGAAGATTTTTATTCTTTTGTACAATTTCATTATATGTCAAATATTGTTCGGAAAATAAATCATAATATTCAGGAAAATCGGTGAAAATCCTTTTTGCCAGCATTACCAAGTCTTTTGCGTTCATAAAATGATCTTCATCTGGCCACCCGCTTGAGTTGACAAAATGACTGTCATTCAGATTCAAGTTTTGTGCAACTTCATTCATTTCAGCCACAAAATTCTCTTCTGATCCTGCAATGCCCTCGGCTAGTGTTATGCAGGCATCATTGCCTGAGACTATTGTAATTCCTTCAAGTAATTCCCTCACCGTAACGGATTGACCTTCTTTCAAAAACATAGAAGAGCCTCTCCTTTCCCACGCTTTTCTACTTACTCGAAATTTATCCTCCATGTGTATTATTCCAGCTTTTAGATAATCGAAGGCTATATATAAAGTCATTAGCTTGCTCATTGAAGATGGGGCCATTTTTTCATCGGAATTATGGTCAAAAATGAACGAGTCTGAAGCTAGATCTAAGACTACTGCTTGCTTTGCTTTGGTTCTAAACTGGTATGAGTATGAAGAAAAAGGAAGTATAAAAACTAATAGCAAAATTACCAATCTGCTTAACATATCTATAATTTTAAATTTATAGTGTACTAATTAA
Source organism: Wolbachia endosymbiont of Drosophila barbarae (assembly GCF_044752445.1). Lineage (NCBI taxonomy): Bacteria > Pseudomonadati > Pseudomonadota > Alphaproteobacteria > Rickettsiales > Anaplasmataceae > Wolbachia > Wolbachia endosymbiont of Drosophila barbarae. The sequence continues at coordinate 2,281 of NZ_JBIXJM010000187.1, forward strand.
TAGTATAATTTTACAGGGGCATTTCAATAGATCTCTTGCATAAAAATTCCTTGACAAACCTCGCCAGCCCCCTTATCATGAAACTGAAGCTATTTATTTATCTTCTCTGTACAGATTAAATGACAAAAAAA
>NZ_JBIXJM010000188.1:0-6779 GCF_044752445.1 Wolbachia endosymbiont of Drosophila barbarae
CAGTTTCTCAGTTTGTGGCATTTGTTGGGTGTTTGTGTGTGTGTGTTGGGTTTTACAACAGTTTATTTCTGTATTAATGTCCAAAGATAAGGCAAGGGTCTGCTCTTTTATATATTCAAACCACGTATTTATTGCTTCCTTAATTTTCTCATCTTCTGTTTTGATTATTACTCTGATTCTATCTGATATATGAAAATCAGCTTGTTTCCTAGTTTCCTGAATGAGCCTCACGACATCTCTCGCTAGCCCTTCTAGAATCAATTCATCATTTAAAGTAGTGTTTAGGATAACAACCCCTTTGTTGTTATCAAATACAGAGGAGAATTCACTGTTTGCTTTTAATAATAGTTCATATTCGCCTTTTTTTATAGTATAGTTCTCTGTTTCGTCTCCCAGAAATATCTGTTCATTTCCAACTTGCCTCCATTTTCCCTCTTTGACGTATTGAACTAATTTCTTGATCTTGCCTGGAACTCTCTTTCCAAGCACAGGGAAGTTGAGTTTTAACTCTAGTGATGCAACTTCTTTCAACTTATCCACTATTTCTAATTCTTTTACATTTACCTCATCTTTTATCATCTCTTGATATTCACCTTCAAGAAAACCACAGGAAGACTGATGATAAATCCTCATACTGCCAAGTGGCTGTCTGATACGTATGTTAAAAGTGTTTCTAATAGAGAGTGCAGAGTTACATATCTCTCTCACTAGATCCATTTTGGCAATGAGCTGACTATCAAACTTCTCTAATTGTGGAAAATTAGCCAAATGAACAGATGTTTCTTCATACTTAAGCCCTTGCCATATATTCTCTGTTATAAGTGGCAACAAAGGAGCTGCAGCTCTTAGTATGTAATAAAAAACCGTATATAGAACATTATAAGCATCAGTTTTATCCTGATCCAAATCACCTTTCCAAAAACGCTCGCGACTGCGACGAATATACCAATTATTTAGCACTTCAAAAAAGTTCATTAAAATTTTGCAAGCCTCTTGGGAGTTATAGTTGTTCATAGAAGCTTGGATACCTTCTACAGCTTCAACACACTTGGAAATCATGTAACGATCAATAGTGCTTCTATAGTCCTTACACACTTCAGCTTTAATTCCATCTGCATTTGCATACATAGTAAAAAAGTGATAACTATTCCAAATAGGTTTTATTACATTTTTTAGAACATCTCGTATTGAGTTTCCTTCTTTATCGAGTAGCAAATTACCACCACAAACAATAGATCCAGAAAGCATAAGAAAACGCAGTGCATCAGAACCGTATCTATCAAAAACCTCCATTGGATCTGCATAGTTATTCAAACGTTTGGACAATTTTTGCCCTTTTACATCCAAAACAACACCGTGGCATATGCAGTTCTTAAATGGTTCCCTATCAAACAAAGCAGTGGACAATACAAAGAGCGTATAAAACCACCCCCTGGTTTGCGCTATGTATTCAGTGATAAAATCCGCAGATTCAAACCACTCCTTATTTTCAAACGGATAGTGGATTTGCGCAAATGGCATCGAGCCAGATTCAAACCAGCAGTCAAACACGTCAGGTACACGGCGCATAACTGATTTTCCTGTTGGATCATCAGGATTTGGTCTTGTTAAAGTATCGATAAATGGTCTGTGCAAGTTGTCTATTTTAACATTAAAATCTCTCTCCAGTTCTTCTATTGAACCATATACATCTACTCTTGGATATCTCGCATCGTCTGATTTCCATACAGGGATTGGTGTACCCCAGAATCGATTGCGTGAAATTGACCAGTCGTGTGCCCCTTCAAGCCATTTTCCAAATTGACCATCTCTAATGTGGTTTGGTATCCAATTAACTCTCTTATTTAGCTCTACCATTCTGCTTTTGAATTTTGTAACAGCAACATACCAAGAAGGCATAGTGCGATAGATCAAAGGAGTGTCAGTTCTCCAGCAGTGTGGATAATTGTGAATATATTGTTCAGTTTTAAACCAATTCCCTTGCTCTTTTAATTTTTTTATTACTGTATCATTGGTATCAAAAACATGAACCCCTGCCAAATCTGAAATTTCAGCAGTAAATTTTCCACTGTTATCAATTGGACAAATAACTGGAATATCATGGCTTTGGCAAAGGTAAAAATCTTCCTCACCAAATCCAGGAGCAGTATGCACAACGCCAGTACCATCTTCTTCCGTCACATAATCAGCAATAAAAACGCGAAATGCATTTTTTGTGTCTTTAAAATAGTCAAACAGTGGTTTGTAAGAAAGACCTGCAAGATCATTCGCTTTAAGTTTTATATTGCAGTTTTCATATGGAATATTGTTTTGTTCAGAGTGGCTGATAAATTTCTCTAAGTAGCTTTCAGCAAAAATGTATATTTCACCATTCATTGAACTTCCTTCACTACTCCCTGTCATCCCAGTGCCCAGACACTGGGATCCAGAAATAGATTCCAGCGTCACGCGCTGGAATGACATCAAAGGGTGGACTGACACTGCACAATACTTAATATCTTTTCCTATTGCTAAAGCCAAGTTGCTCGGCAACGTCCAAGGAGTTGTAGTCCAAGCAAGTAATTTACACTTTCGTTTAACACTTTTAAATTGCTGTGGGTTTTCTAAAAGCTCAAATGCAACAGTTACAGCTTTGCTAACTTTTTCTCTATACGCGTTATCAAGCCTTGTTTCGAAATTAGATAATGGAGTTTCGCATGCCCAGCTATATGGTACAACGCGCACTGATTCATACACCAGACCCTTATCATAAAGCTGCTTGAATGCCCACATGACCGACTCCATGAATGATTTATCCATAGTCTTATAGTCATTGTGAAAGTCTACCCACCTTGCTTGCCTATTTACATACTTCTCCCACTCTGATGAAAATTTCATCACAGAAGTACGGCAATGATCGTTAAATTTATCTATACCAAACTTCTCTATCTCAGTTCTACCAGATATTCCAAGTTCTTTTTCTGCACCCATCTCAGCCGGCAATCCATGGCAATCCCAGCCAAATCTACGTTCAACCCTTTTTTGAAGCATAGTTTGATATCTTGCAAATGCGTCTTTGATGAAACCAGTGAGTAAATGTCCATAATGCGGAAGTCCATTTGCAAACGGAGGCCCATCGTAAAAGACAAAACAATTATCCTTGGAACGTTCTTCAACTGACCGCTCAAAAACTTTGTTTTCCTGCCAAAATTTTATGATTTCCTTTTCTAACGATAAAAAATCAGGACTACTTACTGTATCAGGATAATGCTTTGACTTCATGTTCGCTATGTAAAACTAAAGAATATAGGGCTTTCTGAAAAATTACAAATTCAAAAATATTTCCGTAGCTCACACCCCAACAAACTATTCTGCCGAGCTTCCAATACCTTTTTTTAAGTTTTACTTGCAGTTTTTATTGTTTTACTTAACATTAACCCAAGCTTTAGGGGTATTTTATGGATCAGAAGACAGATAAGTTTCTACAATTTTTAAAAATGTTGTGCTTTGTTGAAATGTGGGAACGTTTCTCTTACTATGGAATGAGGGCACTTTTGGTCCTATTTTTGACTTCTCACTTAGGTTTCACTGATGAGAGGGCCTTTACTATTTACTCATTATTTGCTGCAACAGGTTATGCTATACCAATACTTGGAGGTTTTTTAGCTGATAAGTTGATGGGATTACGCAACATGGTGTTGCTTGGAGGGATAGTGATGATAGCAGGTCATGCTTGCATGTCATTGGTTAAGTTTGAACCAGGTTTATTATATTTAGGTTTATCTCTAATAGCCATAGGTACTGGTATGTTTAAAGGGAACGTAACTAACTTACTTAGTTCATGCTATGGCAAAGACGATCCTGAACGTAGCAGAGGCTTTACTTTATTTTACGTAGGTGTGAATATTGGAGCAATATTGGCTTCTATTTCATGTGGTTATGTAGCCCACTTGTTTGGCTGGCACTACGGCTTTGGTTTAGCTGGTATTGGGATGTCTATAGGGCTAATCTTTTTTCTCAAATTTCAGAATCTTTTAGGAGATAGCGGCCTTTCTCCTTATCCAGAGCTTATGAATAAGCGCATATTAGGGATTAAAATTTTTGGTATAGTATTGATAGGAAGCTTTCTGTCATCATCAATAATTGCTAAAATGCTTATACATAGTGAATTTTTTACTAATATGCTCATATTTATTGGAATAACAGCTCTGGGCATATTTATTTATGTAATATCTAAATTATCAGCAGAACAAAGACGAAAATTAGTGGCATTATCTATTCTTGTGGTATTTTTCTTGTGTTTTTTTGCTTTAGAAATGCAGCTTGGCTCTTTGGTTAACTTATTCACCGAAAAAAACGTTATTAACAATGTATTAGGTATAACAATCCCAGCTTCAGTTTCTCAAGCCATAAATCCTTTGTCAATTATAATATTTGGCTTTCTTTTTGGAACATACATGAAGTTTAAGCAAAAATATGCAACTTCCATGTTTACCCTTGGCCTTCTGACAATGGCTATGTGTTTTTTCACACTGTACATAGGATGTTTAAACTCTAACATTGAAGGTAAAGTAGAATACTTATATTTAATAATTGCTATCTCCTTTATGGGACTGGGAGAATTATGTATTGCTCCATTAGTCCAAGAACAAGCAACTACACTAGCCCCCAAAAACCTTAGAGGAGTAGTGATGGGTATAGTAATGCTGTCATTAGCGTTTTCTAACCTAGCCGGAGTTGCAATATCAAAATTTATGTCAGTTCCTTCAGTAAATGGTAAAATAAATTATTTAGAATCTTTAGAAATATATAAAGAGGGTTTTTTAAAGGTGGGAATATTTAATTTAATGCTCGTTATTGTATTTTTATTCTTCTTCAATTTTATACATAAAGTTGTTACTAACTCATCTTGTACAAAAAATTGATATAGGTAAGCTCAAATTTGTAGGTTTAAGGTACCCGTTCAGCAGAGGTAGCAATTAAACTTTGTAACTTTTGAAAAAGATTATGATTGCATTTTTTCAATACTCTTTGCTTAAGATTTATATTTAACGCTGCTTAAAATCAGTGAAATGCACACCCCAGCAAACTACTCTGCCGAGCTTCCAACACTTTCACATTTACTATTTTGTCCCTGTATTTATCTTCAGAATCATCAATGCACACTGATTGCATATATGGGCTTTTACCAATAATTTGGTTTTGGTGTTTACCTTTTTTATCGCTAAATAGAACAGGTATAGTTTTACCTACCATACTCTGGTTAAACTCAAGTTGTTGCTTACTAATTAATTTCTGTAAACGAAGAAGGCGCTCTGTTTTAACCTCTTCTGGTACTTGATCTTTTCTTTCCGCTCCCGGTGTGCCTGGTCTTGGGCTGTATTTAAAACTATAAGCCTGAGCATATCTAACTTTTTCTACTAATTTCATAGTTTCTTCAAAATCTTTTTCGGTTTCTCCAGGAAAACCAACAATAAAATCAGAAGAAAATTCGATTTCAGGTTTCAATTTGCGAAATCTGTCTATTATTTCCAAATACTCCTCTGCAGTGTGTTTCCTGTTCATCGCGTGCAATATTTTATTCGAACCAGACTGCACAGGCAGGTGAACAAACGGCATGAGCTTTGGCTCTTCCGCATGTGCCAAGTAGAGAGATTCATGCATATCTCTTGGATGAGAAGTTGTATAACGAATCCTCTCTAGCTTTTCAATTTTAGCAATATGACTAATTAATTTTCCTAAATCCCACACTTCCCCTTCGCACTCCCCATGGTAAGCATTGACGTTCTGACCAAGCAAATTGATCTCATTTGCCCCATTTGCAACTAATTTCAATGCTTCACGAAATATTTCATTCACTGGCCGTGAATACTCAGCTCCACGAGTATAGGGCACTACACAAAACGTACAAAATTTATCACAACCCTCTTGTATGGCAAGAAACGCAGAAGATCCCTGGCTATTGCCATAGCATTCATCTGGCAATTTATCAAACTTTGCAACTTCAGGAAAATCAGTGTTTATTACATGACCTTTACTTCTGCTTGCTTTGACTATCAGCTCCGGTAAGGTAGCGATACTCTGCGGACCAACAACAATATCAACAAAAGGAGCCCTTCTGAACACTTCTTCTCCCTCTGCTTGCGCTACACACCCAGCCACCACTATAGTCATTTCTTTTCGTAACGAATGAATCTTCCCAAGCTCTGAGTAAACTTTTTCTGCTGCCTTCTCTCTAATGTGACAAGTATTCAGTATCACTAAATCGGCTTTCCCTGCATCACTAACAACGTTGAACCCCAAAGGTTTAATTACATTTTCCATTAAAACGGAGTCATAAACGTTCATCTGACAGCCGTAAGTTTTAATATATAGGCCTTTCATATTTGGTATGTCTTTTTCAAAATTTCTTCACCCTACACGTAAATGTCTAACAGACCAGCGCGTGACGCTAGTGAACTTGCTAGCACAATAGATTTTGACAAAATTATACGAAAAACTGGATCCCAGTGTCAAGCACTGGGATGACAAGTTCTCGGCAACCCCTACGTCATACCATCACGGTATCTCTAGATCCCGCTAACAAGTAGCGGGATGACGGTTGTCAGGGTGTCATGAAAGTAGCTAACACTGGCTTCCATCCAAGAGGGCAGTGCCCTCTTCTTGTCATCCCAGTGCTTGACACTGGGATGGCTTTGTTGCATCGCTACTTATGAAAGGCTAACTATAGTTAGGATTATAAGCAACCTATTGAAAATCTTGTTTTTTTGCAATCAATCTGATCAAATTTAAGAATAGTA
>NZ_JBIXJM010000189.1:0-5665 GCF_044752445.1 Wolbachia endosymbiont of Drosophila barbarae
TCCTTTCGTCGTGCTGTTGATTCTGCCTTCCTATGACCTGTTCGGACTATTATGAGAAATGCTATATCTTTCCTGAAGAAGGAATTAGCGAAGAAGGAGAAAAATGCGTTAAAGGCTTATCTTTTAACACTTACGGAATTAAACAATCAGTTAATACTCCTTCAGTTGAACATTTAGATAAAAGAAAATTACAAAAGAATATTGATAATAATAGTCTTGCAAATGTGGGCAATAGTTACTTTCAACCAAGAGCAGTGAAAGTTGGTAATGGTGACGTAATTGTAATCGCCCATAACTTAAAGGATCAAACTTTAGTTTCTTGGTACTTAAAGTCAAGCGAGAGCGGAAAATTTAAGGTATTGACTGGAGAAAAAGGTGTTACAGAAAGAAAATTGTTCAATTTTGATAATCAGGGGCAATTGGCATTAAATGGAAACACGATGCTTTATTCGCAAGTGAGCAAAAGGATTACTAAGGAAAATCAAGAGGTGAGAAAAACACGTATTTTTAAATTTGATATGGCTAAAGTGATTCAGGGTCTGAAGGATGGAGTTAATGGCTTTTTACTTGGTAATCGAAAAGGTCAAATAGATAATAAAGCACTATCTCTTTCTAGAGAACATGAAATAAGCTTTTTGCAGTATGTTGAACAAACGGAAGGAAATGATCTAGTTGCTTTTCTTGAAAATGACCAATCAGCTAATGAGCAGAGGTTACATATAGCAACTCTACTTAAAAATGGATCAGTGTCAGATTTTCCTATCTATCAATTTACAGATCCTATAGAGCAATTATATATTAAAGGCAACGGTCAGGGTGGTTTTATCGTAACTGCGGTAAGTGGAGAAAATATTGTAACTTTTAATCAAAACGGCTCTGGAAAATCTTCTGAAGCAACAATAATACCGGCAAATAGCATCAAAACTCTCAGTGATTTTGTTAATATCATTAACGGTCGATTAACGCCAGATATTATTTCTAGTAGTACCGTGGCTCCTATAACTGTTGCAGAAACGGTTGTGACTTCTAAGAAAACGCCGACTGCTGCAATTACTAGCACAGCAGAAACCGACGCTGTGAAGACTACTAAATTGACAACGGAAGCCGTTGCACCTACTTCTACAATAAGTAAACCTTCAACGGAGTCAACGACAGTAGCAAAAACAACTACTACTTCACAAGCGACCACGGTTGCTACAACGTCAACTAGTGTGCCGATAGTAACTTCAGGGACTGAGACAAGTACTGTGAAACCTACAGCAGCGACTGGTGCGTCGACTTCTACGATGAGTAAACCTTCAACAGAGTCAACGACTCAAACAAGTACAGTAACAGTGAAGCCAACAACAGAAGCCGTTGCACCTACTTCTACAACGAATAAACCTTCAACAGAGTCAACGACTCAAACAAGCACAGTAACAGTGGAACCAACTGCGCCAACAACAAGCTCAGAGAAAACTACACAAACAGTATTTAGTATACCAAGTACTAGAACAAAAGAGTCAACAACTCCTATATTCACCACGACTTTACTTCCTCAGTCTACTTCTTCACCACAACCTACTCAACTTGCTATAGGGTCTAATAAGGCAGGAATGATAGGGGGATCTTTGGTTGGAGCAATAGGTATTGTTGGAATTATAGGATTCATAGCATATAGATATGTTAAGGGTCGTAATGCTGCTCCTGTATTAGAACTAACTGATTTGGGTTATAGAAGGCGATCATCTTCAAGTAGCGATGAAGAAATTTTTACCACTGGTAACAGAATGCGAACTATATATCAATCTGAAACAGTGCTAAATAGTATATCAGTAGAAAGTAGTAGTCGATCAAGAAGTAGCTCATCGTCTTCAAGCGGTGGACCAGGCTCTTGACTAACTGAAGCAGAGTCTAAAAGTGAAAAAAGCTTATCTTGGGATAGTGATGATGTGCCGGAATATCACCTTTAGCTATTTGTCTAAATGTTTTTAATATGTAGACTGTTAGGAAATTGTCTTTTGCTTTTGTGATTTTCATGTTAAAGTATAATTCCTAGGTGAAATAAGTAGCTGCTGTTGTGTGATAAACATAGCAGAGGAAAGTCCGGGCTCCAAGGAAAAATAGTGACGGGTAATGCCCGCCGGAGGTAACTCCAGTTATAGGGCTACAGAAAATTACCGCCTAAAATATTTTTAGGTAAGGGTGAAAAGGTGTGGTAAGAGCACACCATGGCAATGGCAACATTGGTAGTCGAGTAACCAACACTAGGAGCAAGATTAAATAGAAGTAGATTTTATGTTTTCCTCATATCTACTCGGGTAAATCGCATGCGGTAAATGGTAACATTTACTCCAGATAAATAGCTACATAAACAGAACTCGGCTTATATTTCACCTAGGCGTTCACATGATACGTGCGATATAAGCCATGCTATATTTAAATGTGTAGGCATTTCATGCGTTGTCCTTCACTTGTTCTGCTTGATAGCCATCACTACTTTCGCCTACATTAACATTAGAATATTCATCATCATCAATATACTCTTTCAGAACATACCCTCTGCCCCAAACGGTTTCTATGTGGCTTTTTCCATCATTTGCACTTTCAAGTTTCTTACGTAATTTGCACATAAAAACATCAACTATCTTGTTATCTGAAGGTTCATCCAAGCCATTGTAAAGATGATTTAAGAACATTTCTTTTGTTAGTACTGTTCCTTTACGCAGTGCTAGCAATTCTATCATAGAATACTCTTTATTAGTAAGGTGAACCGTTTTACCTTTCACCTCAACAACCCTGTGATCAAAATTGATATTTATATTACCAATCTTTATCACCGATTCAGGATGGCCTTTAGTACGACGCACTATGGCCTTAATTCGAGCTAATAACTCGCTTTTATGAAATGGCTTGGTTAAGTAATCATCGGCACCATATCCGAGTCCTTTAGCTTTGTGATTGACAGCGGATATGCATGAAAGTATTAAGACAGGAACTTTGATTTTTGCACTTCTTAGTCTTAACAATATATCATATCCGTCAATATCACCAGGTAAGTGTATATCTAAAATAACTAGGTCATAGTAATCTCCGTTTGAGGAAACCATATTATTGTTATAATCTTGTGCAGAAGTAACAACGTCACAGAAGTGTCCATCAGAAGTTAAGGCGTTAACTACAGTCTTTGCACTTACTTGATCATCTTCAATTAATAATATACGCATATTTTACACCCCATAAATAATTTATAATTTTAGTAATATATATAACTAAGGAAAGTAATAAATCAAATTTTTATTAACAAATGATCAAAATTACACTTATTAATTAATAGTAAATATATTGTTCCAAAGTTATATAAATAGATCTAAAATATAATAGACATACCATGATAGTAATAATATTTTTAGTAAATATTGAATTAAAGTTACTATTATTAAAAGAATACTTCGGTTAATAAATATTTAACTATTCTATATGTCTGTGTTATATTTTTAATTTACTTATCCTACTATTTTAAAGTATAAGTAATATTTTCAGGAATATTGTGTGGCAATATCAATTTTAGGTGCTGGTGCATGGGGTACAGCAATCGCAATTTCATTAGGTAGTAAGAAAGATGTGATTTTGTGGACTCACAATGAAACTACATTTGAATCAATCAACGGGAAAAGAGAAAGTGACAAGCTACCCGGTTGTCGAATTTCTGATAATGTGTCAGTAAAATTGGCTATTGAAGACATAATTAATGCTTCAGTAACAATCCTCGCTGTTCCCACTCAGTCTCTGAGGAAGGTATGTCAGCAATTGCATAATTGTAATCTGAAAAAAGATGTAGCAATAATTTTAGCTTGTAAGGGAATAGAAAAGTCTACATTAAAATTACCTAGTGAAATAGTAAATGAAATTTTACCTAACAATCCTATTGCTATTTTTTCAGGTCCTAGCTTTGCTGTAGAAGTTGCAAGAAAATTACCCTATTCAATGGTTCTTGCATGCCAAAATAACACATTAGGTTCAAAGCTAGTATCAGAGCTGCAACAAGAAAATGTTAAATTGAAGTTTAGTAACGACATTATAGGAGTACAGATTTGTGCAGCGTTAAAGAACGTTTTTGCTATAGCGTGTGGGATTGTTCTAGGTAGTAAACTTGGGTTTAATGCTCATGCAGCATTGATTACGAAAAGTATGAGCGAAATTAAGGCTTTATACTCAGCAAAAATTGGTGACGGTAGTGTGGATATAAATACACTACTTGGGCCAGCATGTCTGGGTGACCTAATTATGACATGCACATCCTTGAATTCAAGAAACTTATCTTTTGGGTTTAAAATAGGTAATAGTGACAATGGCTTTAATGTTCAGCAGATTTTGTCAGAAGGCAAGTCAGTGATTGAAGGTTTTAGCACTGCTGAGTCCATATTTAATTTAGCAGGAAAGCTAAAGATAAAAATGCCTATATGTGAAGCGGTCTATAGATTATTGTATGAAAGCGCCTCTATAGAGGATACTCTTTCTGTTCTTATAAGTTAATTTTGTATTTGGATATATTGTGAAATTTTTATATAAATTAATATCAACGTGGTGGCTGTCTGGAACAGTAAAAAAAATGCCAGGTACTGTGGGTAGTTTGGCTTCTTTTCCGCTTGTTCCTGTAATCCTGAGCAACAAAATTTTAGGTGCAGCAATTATTTCTTTTTTATTCTTAATTGGATTATGGTCTACAGGTAATTATATAAAACATTACAAGACTTCATGTGATCCAAAAGAGGTAGTAATTGACGAAGTGGTTGGTCAATTGCTGACGATACTTTTAGTTTCGATATTGTTAAGCCAAGAGATGAATTGTTCTTCATTGTTGTTGTGCTTTTTTTCTTTTAGGTTTTTTGATATAATAAAAACGTGGCCTATAAATTTAATCGATAAAAATACCAAAGGTCCTTTAGGTATTATGCTAGATGACGTTATAGCTGCAATTTTAGCCTGTGTTCTTATAGGAGCCTTTTATTGTTTATTGTTGGTGTATGCAGGATAAAAAAATTTATTATTCAAGCTTAATTGTTCAAAATCTAAAGGATTATATACTGTACACAGCGAATTTATCTGAGTGGGAAGTACACGATGAATTTGATAACATCATATTTACAATAAATGGTACCAGGGAGTCATTATTTAATTTTGTGTTCTGTGGAGATCAATGTACCGAGCTTTCTATACAAAAAACTCTAGATTATCTCAGAACAAGAGATATAGAAGCAACATGGGTAATAAATTCACATATGAAAATAAGAGAGATTTTAGAAAAGTGTGAAATAAAACACGTTAGCACACCAAAAAAAGCTTTACTTAATATGAAAAATTACTTTTTACCTGCTGATGTTATTCCAAACTTGAGGTTAAATGCTGTGAATGGTAGCAACCTCTTAGAACAGTTAGATCTACACACTTCTAAAATTTTTTATCATGGCGTTGGAATTGTCAGCACATTTTTTCGCGGATTATCAAATTATGATGATAAGAACTCAAGATTAAGATTTTTTCTTGTAACACTAAATAATGAAATTATTGGGACATGCGGTCTTTATGTTCAAGATAGCGTAGCTGGTTTTTATAGTGATGGAGTTTTACCAATTTACAGGAATCGTGGAATAGGTACCCAAATGGTTTTAGAAAGAATAAAGAT
>NZ_JBIXJM010000190.1:0-5688 GCF_044752445.1 Wolbachia endosymbiont of Drosophila barbarae
TATGTTTATGTACTTGCGAGTAAGCGTACCAATTACAATAAGACATGGAAAATATGAACATAACTATACACTCACAAGAAGATTTTGAATTTATGCGCAAGGCTGGCAGGCTTGCTGCTGAAACTCTTGATTTCATTGCACCGTACGTAAAGGTAGGGGTGACAACTAATGAGTTAAATGATCTATGTCATGATTTTATAATTAATGCAGGTGCAATTCCAGCACCACTAAACTATAGGGGGTATCCAAAATCGATTTGCACTTCAAAAAATGCAGTTGTGTGCCATGGTGTTCCCGATAATAAACCACTTAAAGATGGAGATATTTTAAATATTGATGTCACGGTGATTTTAAATGGCTGGCATGGTGATACAAGTCGCATGTTTTGGGTTGGCAAGCCATCAATAAAAGCAAAACGCTTGTGTGACGCTACTTATCATGCATTGATGGAAGCAATCAAACAAGTTAAGCCCGGCAATAAGTTAAATGAAATAGGGCTTGCTATAGAGAAATATATTAGAGATTTTGGATATTCTATCGTACGCAGCTACTGCGGACATGGTATAGGAAAAGTCTTTCATGCTCCACCAAATGTAGTGCATTTCTATGATCAAGATGAAAATCTCGTCTTGAAGGAAGGTATGTTTTTTACAATAGAGCCAATGATTAATGCTGGAAAACATGAGACTCTGCTCAGTAAACTCGATGACTGGACAGTAACAACACGCGATCTTTCACTTTCTGCTCAATTTGAGCATACGATTGGAGTAACAAAAGATGGTGCTGAAATATTCACATTATCACCTAAGAATTGGCATTTCCCACCTTATAATTAGATTTTTTTAAATTCTGCTATACTGCAACTATACTTGGTTTACTTTGGGTAATTTTGAAGAAAGCTCACCCTTAATTTGCGATATAGCAACTAGCCCAATTAATGCACAGAAAATCATGTAAAAACTAGCTGAAGTCTCTTGTCCTGTAACCTTGATAATTGTTGTGCATATAAATGGTGCAAGGCCGCCAAAAAATCCAGCAGCTATATTTCTTGATAAACCAAATCCACTGTACCGAACCTTTGTTGGAAATAATTCGCACATAAGTGCACTGACAGGACCAAGCGATGCAGCTATTGGAATTATAAAAAGAATGTGTGCCAGCAAGTAATTGCCACTACATAACATTGAAAAAACTGGATAACTCACTATTACAAAAGCTATAAATGCAAATTTCATAACTTTTTCTCTTCCTACCTTATCAGAAAGTATTGCAAACAATATTGTCAATCCTCCGAGCGCAATTTGACTCAGTATTTCCACTATATGATTAAAATGAGTATTTACTGTTAATATTTTATTCGTAAGCACATTGAAAAATACCAAATATATATAGAGAGACGCATTTTCAACCAAGTCAATACCTATTGATATTAGAACAGGCTTTTTGTAATTGTTTAATAACTCTTTTAGTGGCAATTTAGACGGATTTTTTTGTCTTTTATACTCTGGGCTTTCATCAAGTATATATCTCATATATATGCTAATTAATCCCATTGCTAAACTGAAAATGAAAGGTAATCTCCACCCCCAAGATTCAAAATCAGATACTTTTTTGCATATGAGTACCGCTATCAAGCTGAATACTGAACCAAAAATTGCGCTTAATACTTCAATGCTGCCAAAAAATCCTTTTTTGTTTTTAGGAGCATGTTCTATTAAAAATGGTGCATTTCCTGCTTCTCCTCCAAGAGATATACCCTGCAATAATCTTAAACACACTACCAGCATTGACGCTAGTATTCCAATGCTTTGATAACCTGGAACAAAAGCAATTAATACGGTTGATAAAGTCATTAATATAATCGAGAGCAATAAGGCAACTCTTCTGCCATGTTTATCACCAATGTGACCAAATATAGCAGCACCGACTGGTCTCATTAAGAAACCCACTGCAAACATTCCAAAAGCCTTCAATACGCTGGTTAGTTGATCATCCGATGGAAAAAACACACCACCTATTATGTTTATTAAGTGGCCAAAAAGCATGTGGTCATACCACAATAAAGTGTTACAAATCAAACTTGAAAATATTACTTTTGTTATTTGCTGCATAATTTCCCTATAGCCTGTTTGATCTTATATATAAAAAAAAATGTGAACGTTATGTGAATATTATATTAACAATATTAAACCTTGATTTTAATATTATTGCTCATATATTCCGATAAGATACCATATTTTGGCAAGAAAATCTATGTACATAAATAAAATTGATGTGAAGAGTAGAGTAGAGTAGGATATCTACACCAACTGTACTTAAATTTTTTGATATGACACACACTCCAGTTTTGTTAAAAGAGATGCTATCACTACTATCACCGCAGGATGGTGGCATATACGTGGACGCTACATTTGGAGCTGGAGGGTATAGCAAAGCAATATTGGAGTCAGCTGATTGCAAAGTATATGCAATTGATAGAGATGAAACGGTAACTAAGTTTTATGATGATTTAAGCGTTAGATATCCAGATAGAATAAAACTATTCATTGAGAAGTTTAGTAATATTAAAAATTTATTAGATAGCAACAATATTGAAGGTATCGATGGAATAGTTTTTGACATCGGAGTTTCATCTATGCAGCTTGATAACGGGGATAGAGGGTTCTCATTTTTACATGATGGTCCACTCGATATGAGTATGGATAACTCTTCTTATATAAACGCTTCAACGTTTGTTAACGCTTTACGCGAAGAAGAAATCGCAAATACTATATATAACTACGGAGGCGAACGTCATTCTCGCAAAATCGCAAGAGCAATAGTAAATGCACGGAAGAAGAAAACTATCAAAACTACATTTGAGCTTGCGGATATTGTACGTTCCGTGGTATTTCGTGGAAAAAGCAAAATTGATCCTGCAACCAGAACATTTCAGGCAATCAGAATATGGGTAAACGATGAGCTGGGAGAACTTGAAAAGGGCATTAAAGCTGCATCTGAGATTTTAAGTGAGAATGGCAAATTAATTGTCGTCACCTTTCATTCCTTAGAAGATCGTATAGTCAAAACTTTTTTTAAAGATTTATGTGCTACTGATTGCAAGACATTCTCTCTTCTAAATAAAAAAGTGATCGAAGCAAGTATAGAAGAAGTAAGTGCAAATCCGCGTTCACGCTCAGCAAAACTAAGAGCTATACAGAGGTTGTCATGAGAACTTTCTGCATCATCTCAATAGTTATGTTTTTTCTTAGCATTGTAGGACTATTTAAGGTAAAATTACATGTTCAGTCATTAAATAGAGAGCTAATAAAAATAAAAAGTGAAATTAATTTAGTGCAAAGTGATATAAAAGTTTTACAAGCAGAATGGAGCTATTTGAATAATCCAAAAAGGCTTGCAAGCCTTGTAAAGAAATACCTGAAAAATAACTCTTTAATACTGGCTAGCCAGGTTAAAAATCTTGACTCTTTAAATGGCCGCAGCGTGCTAGCACAACTTAAAATCCATGATCAACAGTGAGATTAAGTCTTATTTTTTACAGATGAGCACATCACAATAAAACTTACTTTGTATCCGTTCAGGATAGCGGCAAGGTAGTATAACCATAGAGTAAAAGTGAGTTTACAACAAATGGTGTCATCCCAGTGCTTGACACTGGGATCCAGCCTTTCCATAATCATCAAAAACATTGTATTTTAACGTAAAACAGCTATTTTTATGCTTACCAACTTAATAAAATTCCTGGATCCCAGTGTCTGGGCACTGGGATAACAAAGGAGAGCAGTGTCAGCTACTTGCATAACACCATTTGTTGTGCAACTTACTTTAGTATGAAATTGCTTGCGTAAGATTTTGGCAGCCTCTTAACATTTTTTGGCATTTCAATTACGTATTTAACGTTGCGTTTTTTTGCGTAGAATACTGCTTTTTCAAGAGAGTCAAACTTTAATACAATCTGTTTTTTTGGATCTTTTGAGCCAACCCACCCCATCAAAGGTTCAATATAGTAAGAACCAGATTCAATTTTTAGGTGCCAGAAATTTGTATTACCTAAACCAGATTGTGTTGCAGTTCTTGTTGGTCTATAAATCCTAAAAACTACTTTATCGTCAATGCCCATAGTTCTTGTTAAATAAGCTTAAATATATATCCAAATAAATCCTTTCACAAACAATTAGTATGAAAGAATGAAGTTTGAAATAAATATTTTTATGTTATATTATTATTAAATTATATTAAAAGGATTAGCTAAACAGGAGTAACCGATGACGCAACAGGAAATAGTAACAATTAATGCAGAGTTACGTGATATAACAAAAACAAAAGCGATGCATTCTCTAAGGAAGAAAGGAAACATCCCTGGAATCATATATGGAAAGGGCCATAATAATGTAAATTTGACATTGTCTGCAAAGGAATTCACGAAGCAATATAAATCAGGTTCTCTTTCTGCACATTTGATAGAGCTGAATATTTCGGGCAAAAAGGAATATGCTCTTGTTCGCGATATCCAATTGCATGTAGTAAAGGATACTGTGCAACATGTTGATTTTCAATTTGTTGATAAAGGCAGCGAAATTAAAATAGACATACCTCTATCATTTGTGAATGAAAGTAAAGCTCCAGGGATTAAGTTAGGTGGAGTGCTTAATGTTTTGTGTCGTTCTATTGCTGTTAAATGCTCTCCTGATAAAATACCTCAGGTTATAGAAGTTGATTTATCCGGCAAAATGATTGGCCAATCTATACATATCAATGATGTAAAATTACCAGAAGGTGTTAAGTTTGTAGCTCATGAAGAAGAAAATTTTACCATTGTTACAATTTCTGCTGCCGATAGTGACGTTGAAGAACCTCAAGCAGAAACAGAGGAATAGTGCACCTGATAGTTGGGCTTGGTAATCCTGGCAGTCAATATGAGCTAACTCATCATAATATCGGCTTCATCACCGTTGATGCAATCTGCAAATATTGGAATTTCCAGTCGTTCTCTAAAAAAGCCGATTATCTAATAACCTCTGGCATAATTAATGATAATAAAATCATGTTAATAAAGCCTTATTCATTTATGAATAATTCAGGCATTTCTGTTGCAAAAATACGAAACTTTTACAAATTATCGCTAGATAATATCGTTGTCATACACGATGACGCTGATTTGGAACTTGGAAGAATAAAAGTAAAGAAAGGTGGTAGTTCTGCTGGACATAATGGACTTAAATCCATAGATAGTTTTATTGGCAACGATTATTGGCGCTTGAGATTTGGAATGGGTAGACCTGAAGATCAAAGAAGCTTAGCAGATTATGTGTTATCAAAATTTTCAAATTTTGATAATGTTACTCCCTTAGTGGAAAAAATAGCAAAAAATATACACTTAATGCTGCAAGGAGATAATACAGCTTTTATCAATTTGATTGTATAATATTACGAAACACAGGGAGTGTATGGTCCCAGAGTGTGATGGTGTGGATTTAGTATGAACAATTCAGGAGATTTTGTCCACTGTAAAGATATAAACTCAAAAGGTGTAAGACCCTTAAGAGTTTTGAGTCTTTTAGCATAATTGTAGGCCATAACAAAGTCATAAAGATGCTCTTTGAGTTGCTGGTGAGACTGATAGTATAGCTCTTTTCATAGAAGTCCGGATGTGATAAGATAAGGATAGAAGATGATAAGGAGGTTGAG
>NZ_JBIXJM010000191.1:0-7975 GCF_044752445.1 Wolbachia endosymbiont of Drosophila barbarae
TTATACAACATTTTTTTTAATTTTTCAATAAAGAAAGGAGTGGTGTATAAAAATATATTTAATGTTTCAGTAGGTCCAATATTGCCTGCTTGTAAATATTGTCCCTGTGTCCTATTGAAACAATAATTACTATACGTTTTACAATATTTACACGGTAGACAATACGATAATCATCAGCAACTTTTATTCTTCTATGTTCCTTTAATCTCTTGCGTAGCAACACACCGTTACCAATAGGATCAGTCTCAAGATACTCTTTTATTGCATCTTTAATACTTGGCTTTACATCTTCCGGCAAGGAAGGCAAATTTCTTTTAAGAACATGCTTTAGATATTTAATGGTGTATTGCTTATTTCCAGATGTCTTCACTATCCTCTACTTCTTCTGCATCATCAGAATTTAACTCCCTAATAATTTTGGAAAATGCAATATCTTCCCCTTCAAGTTCGATTGCTTCCTTGACTAGCTTTTCTGTTAATTTTTGAACAGACTGCTTGGTGGCTCTAGCTAGTTCAACAAGATGCTGCGAAGTTTCTGGGTTGAAAGTTACACTAACTTTTGAATTTACCATAAGCTTTACCAAAGTCTACTACTATAGCTATTTTACAACATTTTTTTTAATTTTTCAATAAAGAAAGGAAGGAGGGCTGTATAAAAATATATTTAATGTTTATCAAGTAGCCTTCTCATAAATGGTGTCTCTATGTCCTGCTGTAGCAACAAACACCTTATGTTTTGCAATATTTACAGTATAAATAATTCGATAATCACTAACCCTTATTCTTCTATACCCTTTTAGCCTGCCACGTAATGGTTTACCAAATTTAATTGGATCAGTTGTAAGCCGCTCGTTTATCGCTTTTGTAATCCTTGATCTTATTGTTTTTGGAAGATTTAGAAAATCTCTTTCAGTAAAGTTTTTTGAGTAGACAATATCGTATTTCAGTTTATGTCCTCTCCCTTTCAGATAGTACTGTGTTCCAGTCTACATCCTCACATTCCTTAATAGTTTTATATAACGCAATATCTTCTACTTCGCACTCGATTCCTTCGATGACTAACCTTTTTGCTAGTTCTTGAACGGATTCCTTGGTGATTTCAGCTAACTTAGTAAGGTTATGTGAAGTTTTTGGGTCAAAAGTTATACTAATTCCTGAATCTGTCATATGTTTTACCAAAGTCTACTAATAATTATACAACATTTTTCTGAATTTTTCAATAAAGGAAGTTGATGATATGTAAGAAAAATTTTGCCACCTGCGTTAATAAATAATTAAAGATTTAGCATATTTATCTACCCTCTATTCTATTACTTAAGTTAGACCACTTTTTTCTATTAATATTTTTTGTTTATAAAGATGAGCAGTTACTCATCACGCAGTTGATCTATGGATATAATACTACCGTTTGATAGTTTTTCAGTACATTTTTCACTTTTGTATTCTTTATCAGAGTCGATACTGATTTTGTCAAATATTAAAACATCTCCTGAAATTTTATCACGAAACTCACTAATAGCAAAAAACGGTATAGTAATTCGCTCTTGTTTTCCTTGAAAACTCAAACTGACGCTAAATTTATCCTCAGAAACTTTTAAATCATAGAATTGATGCTGTAATATAATAAGCATTTGAGTAGGGTATGACTTTTTCAAACGATCTGGCATGGTCACACCATTAAAATATGTGAAAAATAATATTTCTAAGTGAGGGATAAAACCATTACCTGATATAACATCTAAAGTCTTTTTGATAACTTGAAACTTAGCAGAATTAAGCAGTTTTTTGTAATCTGTTTGCTCCATATAACTTTCACATACGTAAATTTTGGGGGAACTTCTGTTACCCGGCGTTCCCTAAACCGTGCTTTAGTAATAAACCGGTTGTGCTAAATTAAGCAGCAACACGATATTCTTCAGCAGCAAAATTATCGTTTGCATTTAAATTATGAACTCTTAGCGGTGGTGTCTAACCGAGCAAAGCTACCATCTTTACTATGCATGTCGATCCTTAATCGCCCCCGTATAATTAAAAAACATGGTGGAGGCGCCGAGTACTGCCCTCGGGTCCAATACACCTATTACAAGGTAATTTTATTGCTATAGTACACAAAATGTACATAGCTATTACATAGCAACATTAAATAAATGTCAAGATATTATGACCTTAAGTTGATTTATTGCTAAAACAAAATTAATATTTCCAGTAAAAAATTCTGTGCTCTTAACCTGACACATATGGCTTTTTGAATACTCCCAATGAAAATATTTATAAATAAATATTTACTCTTCTTTTTTATTGTTTTTAGGTTTTTCTTGATCAACCATTTCTCCACCGATCTCTTTTATTTTTAGTATCAACGACTCTGGTACATACATGTCAATTACTTCTTCTGCTGTCACAAATAAAGCCTGATAAGAGTGTGAATTTATTATCCAATTAGGCAATATGTCTTCTGCTTCTATTTTATACTCTCCCTCTTTTTTGTCATATACTGTGTAGCAATATAAGTGCACAGCAAAAAATAATACATAAGAGAGCAATATTCCTTTAAGCACTCCGAGAAAGATTCCAGTAACTCTATCGATAAACCCCAACCTTATGGGTAATAATATGTACATTAGCCAGTTATTTATTATCATGAATATAAGATTAAGTATAATAAATACAGAGATTGTAGAAAGTATGTTTAGTGTAACTTTAGAATCAAAATATTTACTATAATTTGGAGTGAAAAAATCATAGTGATTAGCTGTCAGAAAGACCGATAAAAATAGAAACATTAGTGCGCATAGCTCTTTTATAAAGCCTCTAGTTACCGAGATTATTACGCATAGAACAACAATGAAGATAATTAGGCTATCGAAAAGCATGTTTTATATCTATATGGTTTTCAAGATATAATAGTTGTAAATAACAAGGTTGTAAAATTAATTGTATTTATGCTGCATCAATTGATCTAAATACCTAGCGATCATGTCAATTTCTAAATTCAAATAATCATTTACTTTGTTGTACTGAAAAGTTGTATTTTCCCATGTATAGGGAGTGATATTTACTGTAAATTCCTGATTAATAACTGAATTCACTGTGAGGGAAACCCCATCTAGTGTAACGGAGCTTTTTTTTGCAACAAATTTAATTAATTCTTGTGGGCACGATAGTTTGATTTCATGAGAATCTAAATTTTGATTAATTGTTAAAAATTTTACTATCCCATCAACATGACCCTGAACCAGGTGGCCATCGATCTTATCGCTTAATCTCATTGCTTGTTCGAGATTTATTTTTTTTCCTATTCTCCACGTATTTAAGTTAGCAACCTTCATAGTTTCTTGAGATGCTTGGACTGTAAATATATCGCTCATTATATCAACAACAGTTAAACACACACCAGAGCAAGCTATTGAATCTCCTTTATTTATAGAGGATAAATTTTGTGTCTTGATATGGAAAATTTGATCAGAGTTGGAGTGAGTGGTAGTATCAGTTATAGTCCCGATATCCGTGATAATTCCTTTAAACATATGGTGAAAATAAATAATTTTACCATGAAAGATCTCTTAGGACAACTTGTTTACATTTTGGGTAAGTTTAAATGCGAGAAGGAGATTTGTTCTGTTCAATAGATTCTATAGAATATTCAGAATATATAAAGCGAGCTAAATTCAAAATACACAGCGCGATTAATATTGGCAACCCTATGTTCAATGCTAACCCAATACTTTCCCTTTTTTCTGGTGGCACTAATCCTTTTAACATTGACACTTTTCCTAATGGAAAATGCCATAAGCAAAGTGTTGATGCAGATGCTACTATTATAAATAGACAAAAATAAGCCTTTTTTGAGGAAAATACAGTTTTTAACGGTGATTTGAGTGTAATGTTAGTATGTGGTAGAGTTTTAGCTTCATTTGTTGCTGGTGAAAGATCTTTAATTGGTAAAGGGTTTGTAGATTTATGAGGAGTATTTTCATGTTGTGGAGAAGGTTGTTGTATATAAACACCTGAAACTAATTTAAGCAATTGCTCTTTTTTTCTATATACTTGTTTTTGTAAATATTCTTTACCTAAAAGTGAGTTACTAAGAGGTTGTGGCCTTTCGAGTATCTGTAATACTTCTGATATTTCGCCTGGCTCTAATATTGCATGTAATTGTTTATCTTGAAAGTAAACAATATTGAATACTGAGCTGAAAATATTGCAAAATGTTTCTGGATCTTGATTTTTGTATCCACTCATCACTTCAATAAATATTTTATCGAGTTTTTTCCCCCTGTGCTCAATTTGGTTATCTATCATAGCTACTCTAGCATCATTTTGTGCTTGTTTTATGGCTAATGGTTTTTCTTTCTCTGATAGTTCTTTGGTCTGCTTTTTTGACTTCTTTTTTCTGTTAGCCTTAAAATACTCTGTGTGCGAAGTAGTTTGACCGAAATCAGAAATAAGCATTGTGACGTCTTCTATTCTTCTTTCGTCGATTCCATCTTTTTGTGTTACCTTGTCCTGTTTTATCTCTTGAAGTGTTGGATGGTAAGTCAAAGCCCTCTGGTTTCGTATGGACAGTTTTGGTGGCTGTTGAAAGAAGAATTGTATTGTATTAAAAAAATTGGATAGCCGAAAAGAAGATCCAAACCAAAAAAAATTGTCACGCATTGCAGCAACAACTATTGGAACCCGCATCACTTGCTTTTTACTACTTGTTAAATTATAGCCAAACAGGCCTGTAACTGGTACGATTTGTTTATTTTGTGCATTTTTTTGGTTAGTTTCACTCTGTTCTTTTTTGTCTTCATTTTCAGTTTTTTCTGCATGTTGTAGCTTTTCATTTAGAAATAACTCGATTTGGTACAAGTTGTCCAGGTTAATGTTTTCAACGTCTGTTTGTAGCGTTATCGTTGTGCCCTGCAGAAGGATTTGAGGCGGAGCACTATTTACGAATTCTTCTACAGTTTTATAACTGTTAGTTTTACAGTAGTTATTATATAGTTCACTGCTTTCTTTGGGCACTTTTATGTTGGCTGTAAATTTTTTTTCCCGGGAAAGGCAGATTTTGAAAAAATCAATTAAAGGGTTTATTCGAAATAATCTTATATTAAAGGTGTCTTTATCTGTTGCTGTTAGCTCAAATGAAAATTTTTGTATATTGCTTTCAATACTTCTCGAGCGAATAGCACTGATCTTAATTGTTTCGCTAGAAAATGCTTTACTTATGTTTCTGGATTTTTCCTTAAAGAGCTTAGGTAAATCCTCTATTTTATACTTATTCTTAGTTTCAGTGTTACTGTTGTGCATAGTTGATACAGCAAATTCATCA
Source organism: Wolbachia endosymbiont of Drosophila barbarae (assembly GCF_044752445.1). Taxonomy (NCBI): domain Bacteria; kingdom Pseudomonadati; phylum Pseudomonadota; class Alphaproteobacteria; order Rickettsiales; family Anaplasmataceae; genus Wolbachia; species Wolbachia endosymbiont of Drosophila barbarae. Next base: position 5,318 of record NZ_JBIXJM010000191.1, read on the forward strand.
ACGCAAAGGTAAATAAAAAAGATTAATTAGTCAATAAATTAATAATCAGAATAGGGCAATTTTTCGGATTGTTGATGATATTTAAAATTTCACTATAATGAAAGTTTAAGCCAGCGTTTTTAAGATGAATAAAGAGTTATTAGATGACATACTTTCACTTGAAGATAAAGCAGTTTCCGAAATTGAGAATGCTTCTTCTTTGCAAGATTTAGAAAAAGTCAGGCTATCATATTTGGGAAAAAAGGGTGTAATTAAAGCTTATTTTGACAACTTAAAAGAGATAGAAGACGCAGGAAAAAAGCGCAATTTAGGCGAAGTTATCAACGTTTTACGTAATAAGCTAGATCAGCTTATAATGAATAAGGAGAATATACTAAAAGCCGAAGAAGTTAACTTTAAATTGCAGAACGAGGCGGTTGATATCACGTTGCCCGTTAGACCAGAAAAAATGGGCAAGGTCCATCCACTCAGTAAGGTTATAAATGAAGTAAAGCTTATTTTTGCACATATGGGTTTTAAAGCAGTTGATGGCCCTGATATTGAAGATGAATTTCATGTATTTGATGCACTGAATACTCCAAGTCATCATCCTGCGCGAGAGGAGCAAGATACCTTCTACTTAAAGAATAAAATAAACGATAAAAGAATGGTACTGCGCACTCACACTTCATCTGTACAGATTAGAACCATGGAAAAAACAAAAAAATTCCCAATTAAAATAGTAGCCCCTGGTAGGGTATACAGAAATGACTTTGATGCAACTCATACTCCTATGTTTCACCAGATAGAAGGGTTATATGTCGATGAAAACGTCAATATGGGCCAGTTAAAATTTACTATTCATCACTTCCTTAATAAGTTTTTTGGAGATAAAGGGCTGAAGATACGTTTTCGTAATAGTTTTTTTCCTTTTACTGAACCCTCTGCGGAAGTGGACATAAGTTATAAAGGTAGTAAATGGATAGAAGTGCTTGGATGTGGTATGGTGCATCCAAATGTCTTTCAAAATGTTGGAATAGACCATACTAAATACAACGGTTTTGCGTTTGGCATTGGTATAGAAAGGCTTGCGATGCTAAAATATCAAATCAGCGACCTAAGAAGCTTTTACGATAACAAAATCAGTTGGCTTGATCATTATGGTTTTCATTTTTCATCTTTAAGATAAGTGATAAATAAAGCTCATACTTTTCTCATACTTGCTGCCGGGCATGGCAGGCGGATGAATTCAGATTTGCCTAAGGTTCTGCACGAAATAGGCAATTTTTCCATGCTTCAGCATGTCATTTACAATGCAAAACAGTTAAATCCTGAAAATATTGCTGGTGTAGTTGATCTGCCTTTAATTGAAAGACTAAAGTGCTTTAAGGATATACAGTTAATTACACAAGAATTAACACTTGGCACGGGAGATGCGGTCAAAACTGCGATGAGAAACCTAAGAGAATTGCCAGATTCAAGCATAGTTGTTGTGCAGTATGGAGATACTCCGCTCATAAAAAGCAGCACAATAACTAAAATGATTAGTTATTTAGAAGGCAAGGCTCTAGTTTGCCTAGGTTTTAGGACAAGCAATAAAGAATACGGTAGGTTAATTATTGAGAATGGTTCCTTAAGAGAAATCGTAGAAGCAAAGAGTGATAAAAATAATCATGAAGAATTTCTTGCAAATGCTGGAATAATGGTTGCATGTGCAAAGAATTTACGTGAATTGGTGGAGAAAATAGAGTGCAATAGCTCAACTCATGAATATTACTTGACCGATATAGTTTCCATTGCAGTGAAGAGTAATTTAAATGTCGGTTACGTTATTACCGGTGGAGAAGAAGCAACGGGAATAAATAACAGAAATGACCTTATAAAAGCTGAGTTTTACTTTCAAGAAGATAAAAGAAAAATTTTTACCGACTCCGGAGTAACGCTTGTTGCACCAGAGACTGTTTTCTTTTCTCTTGATACGCAAATTGCCAGAGATTCAGTTATTTACCCATATGTTTTTTTCGGTACTGGAGTGAAAATAGAGTCTGGTGCGAAAATACTGCCATTTTCGCATTTAGAAAATTGCTTAATTAAAAGTAATGCTGAGGTCGGTCCATTTACCAGAATACGCGGAAACACAACAATTGGTAATAAGGCAAAAATAGGAAATTTTGTGGAAGTGAAAACAAGTGAAGTTGGTCAAAACACTAGAATAAAACACTTAAGTTATATAGGAAATGCTAAAGTAGGGCAGGAGAGTAATATAGGAGCAGGCACTATTGTTTGTAATTATGATGGGAAAAATAAACATGAAACGAATATAGGGAGCAATTGCTTTGTTGGCGCCAATAGCTCACTAATTGCGCCGCTTAATATTCATGATGAATCTGTAATTGCAGCAGGTAGTGTTATAGTTGAGGATGTACCAGAAAAAAGCCTTGCAATAGCAAGAGAAAAGCAAGTAACTAAGAGAATAAAGTAGTCTAATTTAATTATGTTGTTGTGTCATTTTTAATATTAGACTTCTTGCACAACCATATAACAAACTTTTATTGGGAATAGAAACAAAAAAACTTCCTTGACAAACTCCGCCAGCCCCCTTATCATAACAGTGAAGCTATTGTATTTGCTTTCGCCAATCTGCAGATTAAAAGGTAAGGATTACTTAATGTATCGGCG
>NZ_JBIXJM010000191.1:7985-8133 GCF_044752445.1 Wolbachia endosymbiont of Drosophila barbarae
AATTTTTTGCAGTATATAGATACTGTATGTCTTTACAAAACTTCATCTACATCTAGATTTTTATCTAAATAAGCTGAGCGCGCTTATAAAGCGTTACAAGACATCAAAAAATGCCAATACTCGACAGAGATAGTAAAAGACTAGCTAA
>NZ_JBIXJM010000192.1:0-2634 GCF_044752445.1 Wolbachia endosymbiont of Drosophila barbarae
GCTACTTGTTAGCGGGATCTCTTGTTAGCGGCTGAGATACCGCGAATGAATCGCGGTATGACGGTTCGCGACGGCGTGACGATAAGCTCGTTATCCCGCTGCTTGTTAGCGGCTAAGAGATACCGCGGCAGTATGACGGTTAAGTGGGGTGTCATCCCAGTGTCAGCTACTCGGATGACAACAAAGAGCTACTTGGATAACAAGAAATATAGGCACTGGAGTTGCAAAGAGTTTGCAAATATTAGTTATTACCTGTAGGATATAAAGAAATTAGTAAGGATTTTAATAGGAATAATATGCCATCTGTTACTTTTATTTTACCTGATGGGAGTAAGAAAAGCTATGAAGCTGCAGAGGGAGAAACTCTGCTCAATTTAGCCCACAGAAGTGATCCAGATCTGCTTGAAGGTGCATGTGAAGGTTCTCTTGCTTGCTCTACATGCCATGTAATTGTTGATCCAAAGTTTTATAATGCTGTAGAAATACATAACCCTATATCTGATGAGGAAAATGATATGTTAGACCTAGCTTTCGGCTTAACAGAGACGTCGAGGCTTGGATGCCAAATAAAAATCACAAAAGATATCGACGGCTTGTGTGTAACCATACCAAGGGGTACAAGAAACATATCATTAGATAAATAGGGGAATCATGCGTAAGATTTTTATCTATATTATCGTCTCTTTACTTTTGTTTATTCCTGTAGCGTATAGTGGTTTTTGGTATTTTTCTGCATGTAAGGTAAAAAATCTTTTAGCTGAAACAATACTATACATTAACGACGAAAAATTTGATATTTCACATGATTTTAGTGGATTTCCTTCTAACCTAATTTTCCGTGTGACAAACCCAAAATTTTCCAATGAGCAATTAACCATCTCATCTGATGCTTTATTGATAAAAAATAGATTGTTTGATAAATCAGTATATATCTACATACCAAGCAATGAAGTCAATATTGCTGTTCATGGTGATGAGAAAAAGAATATAAAATGCCACACAAACGATAGCAGCCACTTTGTTGTTAGACTAAACGATTTACCATCTTCATTGCGATTCAACAAAAATAGTACCGTGATAGACTATATAGATACACTTCGTTACGAAGATTATGGATTAAAATGTGATGTTTTAGAAAATCAGCAAAGTGTTATAACTGAAGTGAATGATAAAAGCAATTACATTCAATTTCACCTCGATAAAGAACCAAGTGGAAATACTAAACTAGGATTTGATTTTTATACTTATCGGTATAAAAATACTGCAAGTCCTGAAAGTTACCTTAGTATCGACACTAAATTTGATTACGAATTTGTAAACCACATCTCAGCTTCCAGAATTAATTTCAACATAGAGAAATTTTTAATTCAAAGTAATAATTTTTCTCTTGCTGCAGATGGTGGAGTGCGAAATTATAATTTGGTTACGTCTTCATTTAAAGACAAAATCAACGTGGCTATATCAAATTATAAAGAATTAATCTCGTTTATGATTGGTGACTCAAAAACTTCAGATGCGTTTGAAAAATTAATGTCTTCCTTATCAGAAAAAACAACTGATGATGGCATTCAATTTTCAATAAAGTACGATGATGATGTAGGGTCAAGCTTTATTGGAAAGTTATCCACCACTGATTTTATGAACCAGCTCAGTAAAATAACCCAATTAACCAAGGATGAGAGCAGTAGTTAGTTTACTTTTCATATTGATATTCCACTCAGGCGTAAACGCTTTTACTCTGGATAATAAACTCAGAGATAAAAGCATGGAAAAACGAGCAACCAGTTTATTTGAAATAATAAGGTGTCCAATATGTTCTGGCGAATCATTGTCTGAATCTGGATCTCAGATCGCGTATGATATGCGAGAAGCAATTCGTAAAAAAATCAATGATGGATACACAGATGAAGAGATAATCTCAGAGTTAAAAAATTCTTACGGCAATTCAATTATAATCGTACCGCCTATAAAATCTAGCACTTACATTTTGTGGTTTATTCCACTTACAACTCTGTTTATTGGGTGTTTTTTAATACAAAGATACATCAATACAACCACTTAAACCTTTTATATATAGCTAAAGTGACTTAGGTTCTCTAATTGCACATAAGTCAACAATAATTTTCACACAAATCAAAACAGCATATCTTCTCCATAATCCTTGGTAATTTTACATAAGTTAAAAGTAGCATATGGTTCTCTCCACGGTCTGAGATGACAATAAATTTGTTAAGCCGCATTATACTTGTTAGGCGGAAGTGGACGGCAACATGTTTACCACGAAGTCTAACTAAGTTCTTGCTTGTCCCTTCCATCGGCATTGCTATCTTTATTTTCAATAAAATTATTGTCCTATGCTCTTTTGATGTTTATTGATAATAAAATTCTGTTTTATCAACCAACATCCTATGCATAATTACAGCTAATTTTCTTGCTACTGCTACAATTGCTTTTTTCATTCCTTTTTTCTTCGCAACCCCAGTTTTTTAATTTAAATGTCCTCTTGGTAACTGTAAGCATTGTTTGTGCAGCTTCATATAACATACTTCTACATTCCGCTGGTCCCATCTTTGATATGCTGCCATGCCGATCAACTTCTCCAGAAGAATATTGCCTTGGTGTCAACCCTATATA
>NZ_JBIXJM010000193.1:0-11617 GCF_044752445.1 Wolbachia endosymbiont of Drosophila barbarae
GGATAATTTAATGATAAAAAATTTAGAGAGAAATTTTATACACTATCGCTGATATTTTTCCTTAAGTTGATGCCATTGCCTGAACACTTACCTAATGATGAAGCTATCGAAAACATAGCAAAGAGACTTCAAAAATCTATAGACGATGCAAAAAAGCACAAGGTCATGTTTAGTGTTGATGTATTCCAAGGAGAAAAAAGTCATCAATAATAGATTATTCGATACTGATCTTATACCACCTCATGGAGCAAGATAAAAATGTTACTGAGACTGGAAAAGAAAAACTACGGCCTCTTATGTTAGAAATGTTTAATCTAGTTTCAACAGGCACTGATGTGAGCCAAGAAGTTCGGAGATTATTGCCAGAAGATATACTGAAAGAACGCGGCGAATATTTGTCACGTCTAAAACAAATTGTAAGTGATAGTATTGAAAATGACAAAAAAAAAGAAATTGTAGTAGAAAGAGATAATAAATTTTATTATGTACAGTGTCCAGAAAAAAGTGGGATCACTCCTGCAAAATTTATGAACTCCCCGGAATTTAAGGACTTAGAATATGGTGCATTGCGAATAGGAGAAGGAGATAATCTAATCTGAATAAAAAGCTGGCAATATCATGATATGCAAGGCAAAGTAAAAATGACCTTTAGGGTAGGCGATGAAAAGATCGAAATGATTTTATCTTCTGAAAAAGCTGAAAGTTTTGGTAAAATAATGGTACATATGGATGACAAAAGTTGTGAAATCTTCTCAAAGTACCTAAAAGAGCTAGAAAAAGAACTTCGTATAAGCAAGGTTGTTGAAGCTGCTAAAAGTTTTGCACAAACAAAAAGCAGTGCAGTTAGTCCACCTCTTTCTAATATGAAAAGTGTTGACACATCGCAACATTTTCAAAGTAGTGACCATGAATCACCAGAGCATTAACAATTATCATACATACATTGTTGCATATAGCAATAGTGTATGTGTATAGTTAGTAGGGTTTGTAAACTTAATAAAGTCTACAACTAATTTGAAAACTACTTTATTGTATGCAAGACTTTAAAATACTAGAAAATCTAAAAACCAAAGCACTAGAAGCTGAAAAAGGAGGCGGTTCTGACAGGATTACCAAACAACATGAAAAAGGGAAATTAACTGCTAGAGAAAGGCTCAGTATATTGCTCGATGAAAGTTCTTTTGCAGAATACGATAAATTCGTAAAACATCATGCAAATGATTTTGGCATGCAAAATGCTAATTTTTTAGGTGATGGGGTAGTGATTGGTCATGGTACTATTTATGGCAGAAAAGTTTTTGTTTATTCTCAGGATTTTACTGTCTTTGGTGGTTCACTTGGTGCGTCACATGCAAAAAAAATATGCAAAATTATGGATATGGCAATTAATGCCAGAGTTCCAATTATCGGACTAAATGATTCTGGTGGAGCCAGAATTCAGGAAGGAGTAAATTCTCTTGCTGGTTATGGAGAAATTTTTCAAAGAAACGTAAATGCATCGGGTGTTATACCACAAATTTCTTTAATTATGGGCCCATGTGCAGGAGGTGCAGTTTATTCCCCAGCATTAACTGACTTTACTTTCATGGTGAAAAACAGTTCATATATGTTTATAACCGGGCCAGATGTAGTAAAAAAGGTTACCTACGAAGATGTAAGTTTCGAAGACCTCGGTGGAGCAAAAATTCATACAAGCAAAACAGGAGTAGCGGATTTTGCATTCAATAATGATGTTGAAATGCTGCTAAAAATGCGTGAATTCTTTACTTTCTTACCAGCAAATAATCAAGAATCACCAAAATCTGCACCAATCTGTAATGATGTTGACGACATTGATGAATCCTTAAACACTCTAATTCCTACCAATCCTAATACTCCTTATGATATGTATGAACTCATTGAAAAAGTTTGTGATGAAAGGAATTTCTTTGAACTGAAACCTGATTTTGCTCGTAATATCATAACTGGTTTTGGTAGAATTGGAGGAAATACTGTCGGTATTGTTGCAAATCAACCTATGCACCTTGCAGGATGTTTGGATATTGATTCTTCAAGAAAAGCTGCGAGGTTTGTAAGGTTTTGTGACGCATTTAACATTCCGATCATCACACTTATTGATGTTCCAGGATTTTTGCCGGGTACAAATCAAGAATACAATAATATAATACAACACGGAGCGAAACTGCTTTACGCTTACGCTGAAGCGACCGTGCCGAAAATTAGCCTTATCACTAGAAAAGCGTATGGTGGTGCATACATTGTTATGAATTCGAAACATCTAAAAGGTGATATAAATTATGCCTGGCCAACTGCTGAAATAGCTGTGATGGGCCCTGAAAGTGCAGTTGAGATTATATTTCGACACGAAAAAGATCAGCAAACGTTAATTAAAGAATATAAAGAAAAATTTGCTAACCCATTTTTTGCTGCATCATATGGATACATTGATGACATTATAGTGCCAAGTAAAACAAGGTATCACTTTTGTAAAGCATTAGAGCTACTCAAAAACAAGAAGGTAGAAAGGATATGGAAAAAGCATGACAACTTACCTCTGTAACTTTCTTCTAAGCCTTGCTTACAAGTTATGCAATATTATAAGTATAATCAGTGTGCCGTTACCAAGACTCGAACTTGGGACCTTGTCATTACCAATGACGTACTCTACCACCTGAGCTACAACGGCAAGTTTATATATTATGATAATGAATAACACAAAAAAGAATAAGGAAAAAGAAGAGGAGAAAAAAAGATTAGCGAAAGCTTTAAAGCAAAATATTTTGAAAAGAAAAAAGCAGCAACAGAGTAGACAGAGAACCCTTTCAAAACTCGTTTGTGGTGAGGAATTTTTAGGAGAAAGCACCGCAGAATACTCGAATGTATTTGAGAACGACAAAATTACCATCAGAAACTTAAGTTTTGAAGGAGGTATCATGCCAGAACTACCGGAAGTGGAAGTAATCTCTAATTTTTTGCTTGATAAAATTAAAAACAAGCAAATCAGTAATGTTATAGTGAATAATTGGAATTTACGTGCCCCAATAACAAAAAATATTGATGATATGCTAAAGGGCAAAGTCATACGCAACATCAAGCGTAGAGGTAAGTATACCATCTGGAATACAGATGGTAGGGTGGCTGTAATCATACATCTTGGCATGAGCGGAAAGCTTATATATGCTGACCACGATCAAATGCGGAATAAGCATGATCACGTGGTATTTTTATTTTCTGACAATACTTCAATAATTTTTAATGACCCAAGAAGATTTGGATTAGTTATCGTTTTAAATAAAGAACAAGAAACGGATTTTTTTAGCGATTTTGGAATAGAGCCCCTCACGGATGAATTCAGTGGAGACTATTTACAGGAGTTGCTGAAAAACAAAAAAGTGAATATCAAATCAGCGTTAATGGACAATAAATCAATAGTTGGCGTAGGCAACATATATGCTTCTGAGAGCTTGTTTAGAGCCTGTATATCACCACTCAGGTCAGCAAAAAACTTGACCTATAGAGAGTGCGAAAAACTTGCTGCTGAAATAAAAAATACTCTGAGTGATGCAATTGCTGCAGGCGGTTCAACACTGAAAGATTATGCACAGCCATCTGGATCTGCTGGATACTTTCAAAATAACTTTTACGTATATGGTAAAGTTCAAAAACCTTGCAAGATTTGCAATAATATCATAACACTTATACGACAAAATGGCCGTAGCACTTATTTTTGCAACGCGTGCCAGAATTAAGATTTTATTTTTTGATATGATATTTTCACTTGAAAAAGATCCATTTGATTTGTTTTCAAAGTGGTACAAAGCAGTACTTAATTCTCCGTGTGAACAACCAACTGCAATGACGCTAGCAACTTGTAGCAAAGACTGTATTCCATCTGCAAGAGTGGTATTACTAAAGGAATATAGCAAAGAAGGTTTTGTGTTTTTCACTAACGTAAACAGTAAAAAAGGGAAAGAATTGACTGAGAACCCCAAAGTTGCGTTAGTGTTTCATTGGATAGAATTTGCTAGGCAAGTGCGAATTGAAGGAGAGGTTAAACTTCTAAACGATGAAAGAACTGACAAATACTTCTCTTCTCGAGCGCTGGGTAGTCAAATTAGCGCATGGTGCTCAAAACAATCGAGCATTCTGAAAGATTGGCAAGATTTTGAGCAAGCTATAAAATTGAAGGAAAAAGAATTTCACAATACACAAGTTTCTCGTCCTGATTTTTGGGTGGGATTTTGCGTAATCCCAAAAGTAATTGAATTTTGGCAAGAAGGTGAATATAGGAAGCATATTAGATTTAGATACACTCTTGTTGAGGGAAGCGATTGGAAAGTGGAACAACTATATCCTTAAAAATGGTTGCGGGAGTAGGATTTGAACCTACGACCTTCAGGTTATGAGCCTGACGAGCTACCGAGCTGCTCCATCCCGCGTCGTTGCTTATTTAGTTATTATATATACAAATAATGAAAAAAGAAAAATAAAATTTCACCACATGCAAATATCGACACACTTATTAACTTTTCTTGACATAATAGTTAGTTATATACGTAACAATCTGCGCAATGAACAATATAACTTGATACTGTGGTTTCCTGTTTTTCAGTGTGTAGGAATTCTAACCTATTTTTCCCTAAGTTTTGAACCAAGCTGCATATCTATTTTTCTTTTGCTTTTACCCACACTAATTTTGATTGCAATATTGTATAAAAGGTACGCGATATTATGTATCGCTTTAATTGCAGTGCTCATAGGATTTACAGCTAGTAAATTAAGAACAGCTTTAGTTGATACTCAAATTCTTGATAAAGAGAGATATGTAAAAGATATCGTTGCCACAGTGAAGGATATTAACGACAGGGGCTCATATAAACAATTTCTGCTTTCTGTTGAAAAATCCCCTACTATCTCAAAATCCTCTCCTGTCATCCCAGCGCCCCCTTTTGTCATCCCAGTACTTGATACTGGGATCCAGAAAAAAAAGATATGGATTCCAGCGTCACGCGCTGGAATGACACCGGATAGAGCTCTAGATAACATCAGAATATCAGTTAGAACCAAAGTGGAAAAAGGCATTAAAATAGGCGATCAAGTAAAATTATCAGCAAAACTCTTCCCTCTAAAGATTGCGCCCTCGGAGTATGCATACGATTTTGCAAGAATAGCATATTACCAGAAAATAAGTGCAACAAGCAAAATAGCCCTGCACAAAAAGGCTGAAGCAAGGAAATTTCAAGAATATATAGAATCTTTCCGTCAATACATTTATGAAAACCTGCAGCAAAATATCAAGAAACCACATGCGGATATAATCTCTGCATTACTGATCGGTAAAAAAGATGGCATAGATCAAAAAACTATGGACGCGATACGAGATTCAGGTATAGCACATTTGTTTGCCATATCTGGTTTGCATTTATCATTCGTTGCTGGTCTGTTTTTTGTAGTGTTTCGTAATTTATTCGCAATATCTGAAACTTTGACTCTTAAGTATAACACCAAGAAAATATCTGCATTCCTTACTATCTTGCCAACCACGTTTTATTTGTTGATTACCGGTATGCAAATTTCTGCTCAGCGTGCCTACATCATGGTGATTTTAGTACTCGTTGCAATAATGATAGAGAGAAAATATCGAGGGTTAATAGCAATTGCGTTTGCTGCTGCAGTGATACTTATCATAGAACCTGAAGCAATTTTAAAGCCAGCTTTCAGATGTCATTTTCTGCTGTTTTGGCACTGGTTGCCAGTTATCAAATTAATGCTAATAAATTATTCAAAATAAAAATAATGAAATATTTTGTGTCGATAATGATCAGCTCATTAATAGCAAGTTTAGCAACTGTTCCGTATACGATATATAATTTTAATTATTTTTCAATTAGTGGCATTATCACAAATTTAGTTGCTATACCAATAGTTACATTAATTATTATTCCACTTGGAATAATCTATGTTTTGTTGATTCCTTTCGGTATTGAATGGATTATAGCGCCATTTATAGAGCGCCCAATTGACAGTATTTTGTATATAACAAATGCAATCGCTAGTCTTCAGTATTTGGTTATTCCCATTCGTACTTTTCCTGCCTCATCAATTATTATAATAACATTTGGGTTATTGTGGCTGTGCTTGTGGGAAAGAAATTGGCGCTTCTTCGGAATTTTCTTTATTGTGCTGGGTATTTTCTCTAGTGCTATGTATAGAACTCCTGATATCTTGATAAATGCTGATAATGTTGCTGCAAAGGAGAGTGATAACTTACTATATTCTCTCACTAGAAAAAGCAGAAATTTTGTTATCAAAACGTGGGCAAAGCAAAACGGACAGAACCAAATTTTGAATCATACAAAATATAACAATTCAAATAAAAGGCTACAGTGTGAAGATTATGATTGTATATATAATAAAGGAAATAATAAATCAGTGCTACTTGCTTATAAAAAAGAAGATATTTCAGAAAATTGTGATAAAGTTGATTTAATAATTCAATTAAGTGAATTCGACTATTCAGCTTGCAACGCTAAAATTATTAAACATGCTGATCTAGAAACGTATGGCACACATTCTGTTTGGTTAACAAATCGTTACGTAAAGATTAATACAGTGCGCTCCAATAGGCCTTGGCACATGTTGAAAAATTAAGAAACTTGATTTTAAGGTTTGGTTAACGTATACCTAAATAAGTTTAAACTAGAAAAATGTTATGGTTACAGACACTCAAGATCCTTTCAAAGACTATTTTGATTTTTTAGGATTTAGAAAACTTTCTGACCAGCCCAGTAGAATTTTGAGCTCTATAAGAAAGTATTCTGGTACTATATCGATAGCAAGTACCATTGCTACTCTTATAGCATTTACTGCCTTTTCTATTCAGCCTGTTACAGTAAGTATTGCTGGGTTTGCGTTCACGCCAGCACCTCTTGCCTTTATTCCTCTTATAGTTCTCTTATTTACTGCTGTTATAAACTTTATAAATACACAAAAAATAAAAGAGAATGAAATAGATAAAAAAATAGGAAACTATCAAGTTGATGAACAGTACAGCCAGATTGCTCAAGAAGCTAAAAAAATTGAAATTGTAACAAATTTAGATAAAAAGGGGGAAAAGCTTTCAATAGTTTTACCAATTTCTAAGACGCAGAGAGAAATACTAGAAGATATAGAAGCAGAAAATAGAAATAGGATTCTCTTGTTTACTGGATCATATGTATTTGGTACTATTATAGTAGTTTCAGCAATATCACAATCCATTAATGCTCCAATAATATTAATAGCTTTATTAGTCGCTATTCTTTTATGCATCATATCAACACTTAGCAATCTAATAAGTAATAGCGTGGATCATGAAAATCATACTATTAGAAAACACAGTTCTTTAGGTCTTCTATTTCCATACTGGTCTGGAAAGGGCATGGTTGTATCAGTAGTAGAAAATAAGCTTGGTAAAAGGGAAAATGAACTAATATCTCTAATGAAAAAACTACTTAGTCCGCTTTGCAACTCATTTGACAGTAACCTTAAAAAAGCTTGCGATTTACTTGATAATAGTCTTTTAAAGCCTGCAAATATTAACATTAAAGAAACGCTTGATCACCTAAAAAAAATCAGAGAAGACATCAAAAAAGATTTAGATTGGCTACATGCAGAAATTTCAGAAGTTTTAAATAACACTAAAGAATTGACAAAAAAAGCACATTCACTAGATATTGAAGGTACTTTTTCTAGGTTAGAGAATGCTATTAAAATTGCTGAAGATAAAATTGAACGATTTGAACCAAGCCGCCTTGTAGGCTGGCTTCGATCAACTACGCAGTCTAATGATAACGAGTTCCTTATCATGCTAAAAAAGTTAAAAGAGGATACAGAAGAGGAAAAAACGGAATTGAAGGAGCAATTAAACGTAGTAAGGAATGAATTAGAAGAAATAAAAAAGAAGCAAGCTCAACCAAGTACGCCTGATTTAGAAGCTAACAATGGAAATAATACTAATAAATTATTAGTATTAGAAAATAAAGTCAAAGAACTACGTGACACAGTTAGAAAGTTAGAGCTGGAAGCAGAACAAAATAAGCTGCAGCAAAAGAAGGAAAAGTTAGAGCAAAAAAAATCTGAACAAGAAAAAACAGATGAATGGAAAGAAAAAATCAACGGCAAACCAAGTGACTTTCTATATTATTTATTAGAATCTATTAAGCTGGAAGAAAAAGATAATAAAGAAAAAAAGGTTGAGGCAACATTACGGGATTTTGATAACAAAATAATAATTCACTGGAAAGATGGCTCTCAAACAATTTGCCATATTAAAAAACAAGGTGATCTTCCTAGTACAAAAGTTGATTTTGTAGATCAAAATATTCAAGCAGCATTTGCAGTAGCTCGCGCGGGGTAGTTGTTATAGACCACTTAGAAGTAACCTTAAGTGTTAATAATGATAAAGAGAAATTAAGGTTAGACACCTATATAGCTGAAAAATGCAACATATCACGCAGCAAAGCGCAAAGATTGATACAAAATGAGCAGGTGAAATTACTTGGCACACCGATAATTAATAATGACTACATAGTAAAACCAGGTGAAGAGTATGTGGTGCATCTCGTTCAACCTGACATATCCACATCAATTGAGCCTAATTATGACATAAAACTTGATATCGTCTATGAAGATGAGGACATTATAGTTCTGAGTAAACAAAGTGGATTAACAGTGCACCCAGGTGCTGGGACAAACAATGATACGCTTTTGAACGCAGTTATCGCTCACCTTGATGTAAGACCAGGAATTGTTCATAGACTCGATAAAGATACTAGTGGGCTAATGGTAATTGCAAAAAATGAAGCAGCCCATAGGTTTTTGTCTGAATTGTTATCGAATCGCAAAATAAAGCGGGAATACTTAGCAGTAGTTTGGGGAACATTATCTTCTCAGCAAGGCACGATGAAAACTAACATTGCTCCCAAACGCGGTAATAAAGAAATGATGTGTGTAACAAAAATCACAGGCAAATTAGCAATCACTCACTATTTAGTGCAAAAAGTTATAGGACAAGTAAGCCTCGTTAAATGCACTTTAGAGACAGGCAGAACACACCAAATTCGAGTCCACATGAGCCACATAGGACATTCCATAGTTGGTGATCAAGTTTATGGAAAAAATAGTAGTAAAAGCACAAAATATGCTAAAAACTCTAGTTTCATTCGTAATTTCAATAGACAAGCACTACATGCTTATACACTGGGCTTATACCACCCAAAAAGTAAGGAATACATGGAATTTGTCTCTGATTTACCGCAAGATATAAAAACTTTAATTGGTGAGTTTGAAAATATACCTAAGAAAGGGTATCCGTTCAGCAGAGTAGCAAAGTAGGTAGATAAGATAAACCAAAAAATCAAGAAAAAGTGAGTTTACAACAAATGGGTGTCATGCAAGTAGCTGACACTGGTTCACTTTATGATGGTGTCATCCCAGTGCTTCCTTTCTTGTCATCCCAGTCTGGGATCCAGATTGGGCACTAAGTTGGTAAACACGAAAGCGCTTTACAACGTTTTTGATGGAACTGCGCGAAAGAACTGGATGCCAGTGTCAGCTACTTGCATGACACCCATTTGTTCCTATAGTTTCTTTTTCACTTCCACTATTTGTAAACCAAATGTTAGCCAGTTCATCTTTAAGTAACTCCAAATCCGCATCTGGCGTAATCACTTATATATTCCTTTCACTACTTCTTGATGCTGCGGACAACTAAGTAAAATTTTGAAATCTTCTTTATCTGGATGTGCTCCCCAATCTCCACACACTTTCAACACTCCTCTATCGAAGTCAGTTAATTCTGAAACGGTGGCTGGTTGTGAACTGAAAAATGGTTCAAAATTGACTTCAACATTTTCTTCTACATAGCCGGTGTGAAAATAATGATCCTTAATATAAAAAATAAATCCTATTATTGGTATTATTAAACACAAAATTAGTTTAACTGTCTTCGACATAATCACGTTCACAAAAAAGCTAGCCTATAAGAAATAATTTAAAAAAGTTTTAATCTAATCGTTTTTGCAGAGCAGCAACTCCCGGCATTTCATCGCCACTTAACCAATCTAAAAATGCTCCTCCACCAGTGGAAACATATGTAAAATCCTTATCGGTAAGGCCTGCAGCGCTTATTGCAGATAGACTATCGCCTCCCCCTATTATGCTGGTTAACTTTCCTTTGTGCGTTAAGTCACTTACGATTTTCATTACCCCTATTGTACCGCTTGCAAAAGCTGAATGTTCAAAAACACCAATAGGTCCATTCCACAGCAGAGTCTTACTGCTTGCTATTATACTGCTTATTGTACTCAAAGTTTGTGATCCGATATCCAAAATTATATCACCGTCCAAAATGGACTCAGTTTTTCTTGAAATACTAGTGCTGTAATCAGAGTTTACTGCAACCAGAACGTCTTCTGGCACAACTATTTTGCAATTGTTTTTATTTGCTGTTTCAAGAATATTATGCAGAAGGTCGTCAACACCATTTTGAAAGAAAGATTTCCCTATATTTACTTTGCTAAATGACAAAAAATTATTGGCTATTGCACCACCTAGAACTAGGTAATCAACCTTTTCTGTTAGCTTTATAAGCATTTTTATCTTAGTTGATATTTTAGCTCCCCCAACTATCGCAGTAATAGGTTTAGCTTTAAACGATACAGCTTTTTCAAGATACTTTAGCTCATCTTGCAAGCAAAACCCTGCATAAGAGGGTAAAAATTCTGTAATGCGTGAAATAGAAGCGTGAGCTCTGTGAGAGCAAGAAAATGCATCATTTACATATATATCCGCTAGAGATGCTAGTTGTTTGGCAAAATTTGAGTCACTTTGCTCTTCCTCTTTATAAAATCTTAGATTCTCTAGTAATATTATATCTCCTGCATCCATAACACTTACTGCTCTTTGTACTTTTTCACCAACGCAATCGTCAATGAATTTCACTTTTTTATTTAGTAACTGCGATAAAGTGTCAATTACATTTTTTAGCGACAGATTATTGTCTCTGGCCTTTGGGCGTCCAAAATGTGATATAATAATAATCTTTGCACTCGCATTCACTAAATACTGAATAGTAGGCAATGCTCTCAAAATACGAGTGACATCACGAATTTCTCCATCTTTTATAGGAACATTGAAGTCAACTCTAAGTAAGACGGCTTTATTGTGAAGATCACAATTTTCTATACTAGGTATGTTCATTACAAAATTGAAGCTATAAAGTCACTATACAGCAGTTTGATCTAAAGTAAAGTTTTAAGCTTACGAACGTTTAAGGAAATTTGCATGCCAAACGCTTGACACTGGAACTTTATCGTCATGCCACCACGAACCGTCATACCGCGATTCATTCGCGGTATCTCTAGATCCCGCTAACACGTAGCGGGATGACGATTGTCAGGGTGTCATCCCAGCACCCCTATGATGTCATTTAAGTAGCTGACACTGGTTCCTTTATGATGGCAGTGCCCCTATGGTGTCATTCCAGTGCTTGACACTGGAATCCAGCCTTTCCATAATCATCAAAACATTGTATTTTAACGTAAAACAGCTATTTTTATGCTCACCAACTTAATAA